>DAORNX010000042.1:0-10791 GCA_035441225.1 Caulobacter sp. | reverse complement strand
CTCGGGCGCGGGCGACACGGCCCTGGCGGCGCTGGGTCTCGCCCTGGCGGCCCGGTCGTCGCACGAAGACGCCGTGGCGTTCGCCCTGCTGGCTTCGGGCGTGGTGGTCGGCAAGGCCGGCACCGCGGTGGCCACGCCGCACGAGCTGGTCGAGGCCGAACTTGCCGCCCACCTGGCCCCGGCCGAGGCCAAGGTGGTCCTGCCGGACGAGATGGCCAGCAAGGCCGCCGCCTGGCGGGCCCAGGGCTTCAGGATCGGCTTCACCAACGGCTGTTTCGACATCCTGCACAAGGGCCATGTCGCCTACCTGGCCCAGGCCCGGACCTGGTGCGACCGGCTGATCGTCGGGGTCAACAGCGACCGGTCTGTGCGCGCTCTCAAGGGCGAGGGCCGGCCGGTCAACGACCTCGAATCCCGCGCCCTGGTTCTGGCGGGTCTCGGTTCGGTCGACCTGGTCGTCCCGTTCGACGAGGACACGCCCGTCGAGCTGATCCGGGCCGCCCGGCCCGACGTCCTGGTCAAGGGCGCCGACTACACCGTCGAGGGGGTCGTCGGCCACGAGATGGTCGCGGCCTGGGGCGGCGAGGTGAAGCTCGCGCCCATCGTCGAGGGCTATTCCACCACCGCCGCCATCGCCCGCATGATCGAGAAGGCCTGACCCATGACCCGCCGAATCGTTTTCGTCACCGGCGGGGCCGGCTTCATCGGCTCCAACATCATCGCCAGGCTGGCCGAGGATCCGTCGCTGGATCTGGTGGCCTGCGACTGGCTGGGCTCGGCCGACCAGGGCAAGTGGCGCAATCTCGCCAAGCACCCGATCGGCGACTTCGTGGCCCCCGAGGTCATGATGGACTGGCTCGAGAAGCGCTGGCAGGACGTGGCGATGGTGATCCACATGGGGGCCATCAGCTCGACCACCGAACCCGACGCCGACAGGATCATCCACCAGAACTTCGGTCTGTCGCGCGACCTGTTCCGCTGGTGCACCGACCGCCAGCGCCGGCTCATCTACGCCTCCTCGGCGGCGACCTACGGCGACGGGACCCAGGGCTTCGAGGACCGCGACGACATCGACAGCCTCAAGGCGCTGCGACCGCTGAACACCTATGGCTGGTCCAAGGCCCTTTTCGATCTGTTCGCGGCGCGCCAGGCGGCCCGCGACTACGCTCCGCCGCAGTGGGTCGGCTTGAAGTTCTTCAACGTCTACGGCCCCAACGAGGAGCACAAGGAGTCGATGAAGTCGGTGGCGGCGCAGATCTGGCCGCATGTCCGCGAGGGCCGGTCGGTGCAGCTGTTCAAGTCGCACAACCCCGACTACGAGGACGGCGGCCAGCTGCGGGACTTCGTCTATGTCCGTGACGTGGCCGACGTCGTCCAGTGGCTGTACCGGAACGAACAGGTCAACGGCGTCTACAACCTGGGCTCCGGCAAGGCGCGTTCGTTCCGGGACATGGCGCAGAACGTGTTCAAGGCCGCCGGCCGCGAGCCGCAGATCGACTACATCCCCATGCCGACGTCGATCCGCGACAAGTACCAGTACTTCACCGAGGCGAAGATGGATCGCCTGCGGGAGGCCGGTTATCCGGGCCAGATGACGCCCCTTGAGGCGGGCATCGGCGAGTACGTCGGCAAGTTCCTCAACACCGCCGACCCGTACCGGTGACCGGGTCGCGCTCCAGCCCGGCGGCGGGGGCGTTTACCGACCGCCTGGTCCTCGTGTAACCCTCGGGTCATGGCTGGCCTGAAGGGATTCAAACGCTGGATTGCGCTGGGGCTGGTCGCCCTGGCCATGGTGATGGCCCTCGGCGCCTTCGTGTTCCGCGTCGACATCCTGCGCACGTCACTCGATCCGAAGGTGCCGTTCCTCGCCTACAGCCCGCCCCGGGCCCCCGACTACGCCGAGGCCAGGGCCTGGGTCCTGCCGATCGACCCGCGGCCGCCGGCGGCCTTGCCGGCTGACGTCTTCTTCATCCACCCGACCACCTATGACGGCGGCAGGCACTGGAACGCCCCGTTCCGCGACCAGGAAGGCGCGCGCCTGCTCGACCGGGTCATGTTGCCCAACTACGCCGGACCCTTTGCCCGGGTGGGGCGGATCTTCGCGCCCCGCTATCGCCAGGCCAGCCTCTATTCGCAGCTGACCCTGCGCGAGGACGCCCGGGCGGCGCGGGCCTTTGCCTACGGCGACGTGCGCCGCGCCTTTCGCTACTGGCGGGCCCATCATGACACCGGGCGGCCGCTGGTTCTGGTCGGGGTGGAGCAGGGCGGCCTCTTGGCCGAGCGATTGCTGCGCGAGGAGATCGCTCCGGACCCCGCGCTGAGCGCGCGACTGGCCGGCGCCTATCTGATCGAGACGGTGGCGCCCGCGAGCAGCTACGACGGCGCGGCGTCTGTCCCGGCCTGCAGCCGACGGGACCAGGCCCGCTGTGTCGTGGCCTGGGCCACGCCGCGGGACGGCGACCGCCGTCGGGCCCGCGACCGGGCGCTGATCTGGGATCCCAGCGGCGTTCTGGTTGAACTGCAGGGCCGGGCCGTGCTGTGCGTCAATCCCTTGACCGGCGCGCGCGGCGACGCCCGGGCCGACGAGCGCCTCAGCCTGGGCGCGGCCAACGCGACCGGCATGGGCTGGGGCGTGCGACCGCCCCTGCTCAAGCGCGAGGTGCATACCCGCTGCATCGACGGCTTCCTTGATGTCTCCAGACCGACGTCGACAGCCTTCCGACCGGCCCGTGGCTGGGCGGACCGGCTGAAGGTCGCGCCGTACAACCTGTTCTACCGGGACCTGGAGGTCGACGCCCAGGCCCGGGTCTCAGCCCTGTTGGGTCGCCAGGCCTATGGCCGCCCCGCGCCGCCGATCAGCCGCTCGATCCCGGTGCAGACGTCGCCGGTCCACAGGATCGACTAGGCCGTGGCCCGGTTCGCCCTTCCGGGCCGCCTCTGGGGCCACGCGGACTTCATGAGGCTGTGGGCCGCCCAGGCCATATCGGCTTTTGGCGCGCGGATCACCCGCGAAGGCCTGCCCCTGGCGGCGGTGCTGACGCTCGACGCGACCCCGGGGCAGCTTGGCGTACTGGCCGCCCTGTCGATGGGGCCGGGGCTGATCGTCGGTCTTCTGGCCGGGGGTCTTGTCGACCGGACCAGCCGCCGCGCCATTCTGGTCGGCGCCGACCTGCTGCGGTTCACAGTCCTGATGACCGTGCCGGTCGCCGCCTGGCTGCACCTCCTGGGCATGACCCAGCTCTATGTCGTCGCGGCCCTGGTCGGGGCGGCGACCGTGCTGTTCGACCTCGCCGACCGGGCCTTCCTGCCGACCATCGTCGCGACGGACGACCTGATGGAGGCCAACAGCCGCCTCAGCGTCACGCAGTCGACCGCCGAAATCGGCGGGCCCGCGCTGGCGGGCCTGCTGTTCCAGCTGCTGACCGCGCCGTTCGCCATCGCCATCGACGCCGTCACCTATCTCGTCTCGGCCCTGTTCCTGGGCGGCCTGCGGGCGCGCGAGCCCGTGAACCGCGAACACCGGGATGCGCAGCCCCTCGCGGCGGATCTGGCGTTCGGGTGGCGGACGGTGATGGCCGACCCTCGCGTGCGGCCGCTGTTGTTTCTGTTCACGCTGCAGATGGTGTTCTTCGCCTTCTTCGGGAGCCTCTACGCCCTGTTCGCCCTCAAGACGCTGCAGCTGGCTCCTGCGGCCCTCGGCCTGACCATCGCCCTGGGCGGCGTCGGGGCCCTGCTGGGCGCAGGCCTGGCGCCCCTTCTTGTCAGGATGCTCGGGGTCGGTCCGGCCATCATCGCCAGCGGTGTCACCGCGGCCGCCGCCTTCACGCTGATCCCGCTGGCCCCCGCCGATCCGGTCGCCGGCATGGCGTTCCTCATGGCCTCGCAACTGGTCGGGGACGCGTTCGGCGTGGCGGCGATGATCCCGACGACCACCCTGCAACAGACCCTTGTCGCGCCCGAGGCGCTGGGGCGGGTCGGGGCCATCTTCCAGATCGGCCGCGGCGCGGGATGGATCGTCGGCGCGGCCCTGTGCGGCGGCCTGGCGGCGGTCGTCGGCGTGCGCGAGACGCTGGCGATCGCCTGCGTCGGCCTGCTGCTGGCCGAACTGCTTCTGCTGTTCTCGCCGCTCAGAACATTGCGGACGTTAGGTTAGCCGGCCGCCTTCCGGTCGCGGCCATAGGGGTCGCCCGTCGGGGTCTCGGTATGCATGGCGCATCGCCAGCGGCCGTCGCGGCGCACCCAGACCGAGGCGTCGGCGGCCTCCAGGGTCACGGCCTCGCCATCGACGGTCAGACTTTCCCGGATCCTGTAGGCGATGATCGCCACGTCGTCGGTGAGCTGGCGCACCACGACGCCATCGCCAAGGGCGAATTCGTTGATGGTCCAGTCGCCGCCCGCAAGGAGCCGGAGGTAGGTTTCCTCGTCCACGCTGGCCACGCCCGAAGCGCCGGAGACGATGCAGGGAAAGTCCGTCAGGCCCGTGGCGGTCGCGCCGTCCCTGTCCTTCATCGACCGCCAGTAGCGATGTTCGAGCGCCAGCAATTCGCTTTCGATGGACCCGCTTCCCATATCGACCTCCGGGCTGCGCGCCGCCACCGTACGGCGCCGATGCGCCGGGTCGCGGGGCGAAACGACTCGAACGGTCCCGGACGACGGCCGGTTCCTGCGCAGGGTCAGCTGGCCAGGGTCTTGAGTCCCGCGTACTGCGGCTGGTCGATGCGCACCTGGTCGATGATGCTGGCCTTCATGTGGGCCAGAACGGCCGGGGCGAGCGGATCGATCGTGCCGTCGGCGATGCCGTCGCAGAGCGCGGCGTTGAGGGTGGCGAAGTCGCCCTCCCGGCCCAGCAACGCGCGCAGGCGCTCCAGCGCAGCGGTCTCGGCCGCCGGACCCTGTTCGATCTCTCGCCTGACCGCCGCCAGGGCGTTGACGGCGACCCGGCAGAGGAAGGCGTCGCGGTCCTTCAGATTGGGCGCGGCCCGTTCCTCAATGAAGCGGATCACCGAGTCGATCAGCTCCGGCGCGGTGGGGTGGGTGATCATGCCGCGCGCTCCAGCAGGGCCATCAGGTCGATCTCGCATTCCGAGGTGCGCCGGCCGATCATCGCCCGTTCGACCGAGGGATCGGTTCCGTTGGCGAAGGAGGCGTACATGCCTTCGCACATGACGCCCCACTTCAGGGAGCCGAGCATCTGCCAATATAGCACCCGCTCCAGCGGGATCGGCGTCCCGCCGCCGGCCTCGTAGCCGGCCAGCAGGTCGGCATAGTCGCCGAACCCGCCCACGGGCTTGTTCCCGCCGAAACGCCAGGACGCGGTGCAGACCCAGCCCATGTCCTCAGCCGGATCGCCGATGTGGACCAGTTCCCAGTCAAGCACCGCCGCCAGTCCGGTTTCGGGATGGAACATGATGTTCCCGTTGCGGAAATCGCCATGCAGCATGACCGGCCGGTCGAGCGGCGGCGCGCGGTCCTTGAGGTAGCGGAAGGCCGCCTCGAGGATCGGTCGCCGGGCGCCGAGGTTGCGATAGACCGTCTCGTACTTCTCCAGTTCGTCGAGCGCGCTCGAGCGATTGAGCGGCGGCAGGCTGTCATCGAGCGGAATCGCGTGGATCCGCGCCAGGGCCTGGCCGCACTGGAAGGCCAGCTTCGGGCGGATGGCGGCGAAATTGTCGTCGCGGGCGATGCGCTTGCCCAGCGTCTCGCCCTCGACCGCGGCCATCACATAGGCCTCGCCGACGTCGCTTCCCGGATCGCAGATGGCCAGCACTTCCGGGACCGGAGCGCCCTGTCTGGCGGCGGCGCGGATCAGCGCCGCCTCGGTGGCCAGCGGCGTCTGGGTTCCGGTCACGCCGGCCGTCCCCGGCGGCTTGCGGCGCAGGATCAGCGGCCGGCCGGTGTCGAGGCTGAAGGCCCATGTCTCCTGGCTGGCCCCGCCGGACAGGCGGCGCAGGCCGTCGATACGGGTCCCGCCGAGTTGTGGCGCGAGATCGGTCAGGGCGGATTGCAGATCGCTCATGGGGCTGGATTGGGGACCCTTCACCCGGCGTCAGTCAAACCGCCGGCGCGCCAGTCGAACAGTTCCTGCAGCACGCGCACGGCCTGGCCGCGATCAGAGGTCAGGGCGGGGTCGCGACCGAGGATCAGCCGGGCGTCGTCCGCCGCCGCGGCGATCATCGTCCTGTGGGCCACCGGATCGGCCAGGCGGTAGGCCGGAAAGCCGCTCTGCTTCAGGCCGAGCGGGTCGCCCCCGCCGCGCAGCTCCAGATCCTTCTCGGCGATCAGGAAGCCATCGTCGGTGCGTCGCAGGATGTCGAGCCGTTGCTGGGCGGTGTCGGACAGCGGCGGGTCGTAGAGCAGCACGCAGGCGCTTTCGCGCCGGCCCCGGCCGACCCGGCCGCGCAGCTGGTGCAGCTGGGCCAGGCCGAACCGCTCGGCCTGTTCGATGACCATGATGGTGGCGTTGGGCACATTGACGCCGACCTCGACGACCGTGGTCGCGACCAGCACGGGCAGGCGGCCCTCGGCGAACTCGGCCATCACCGCGTCCTTCTCGGCGGCGGCCATCTGGCCGTGGACCAGCCCCACCCCGGCGCCCATGACCTTGCGCAGCTCGACCACGCGGTGCTCGGCGGCGGCCAGGTCGGCGAACTCGCTCTCGCTGACCATCGGGCAGATCCAGAAGGCCTGGGCCCCGCCGCGCACGGCCTCCTGCAGCCGGACGATGATCTCGCCCATGCGGGGGGAGGGGACCGCGCGGGTCGCCACCGGCGTGCGACCGGGAGGCTTCTCGTCGATCCGGCTGACGTCTAGGTCGCCGAACACGGTCAGCTCCAGCGTACGCGGGATGGGCGTGGCCGACATGGCCAGCAGATGGGCGCTTTCGCCCTTGTCCTGCAGCCGCTTGCGCTCGCTGACGCCGAAGCGGTGCTGCTCGTCGATCACCGTCAGGCCGAGGGCGCGGTAACGGACGTCGTCCTGGAACAGGGCGTGGGTGCCGACCGCGACCTGGGCCGCGCCGTCCATCAGCGCCATGAGTTTCTCGGTCCGCACGCCGCCCTTGTCGCGTCCGGTCAGCAGCACCACGCGCAGCCCCTGGGCCTCGAGCGGGGCGCCGATGGTCTCGAAATGCTGGCGGGCGAGAATTTCGGTCGGCGCCATCAGCACGGACTGCAGATGCGCCTCGGCCGCGTCGGCCATGGCCAGCATGGCGACGATCGTCTTGCCCGCGCCGACATCGCCATGCAGCAACCGGCTCATCTTCTCACCGGACTGCAGATCGCCGCGCACCTCCGACAGGGCGCGGATCTGGGCGCCGGTCAGCTTCCACGGCAGGGCGGCCTCGATGCGGTCGGCCATCCCCCCGGCCGGGATCACCGGGGCGGGCTGGGCCCGGCGCGCGGCCTTGCGCTGGGCCAGCGCCAGCTGGTGCGCGAGCAGCTCGTCATAGGCCAGCCGCCGCCGGTGCGAGGCTAGCGGCGACAGGTCGGCGTCGGTCTGCGGATTGTGCAATCGCTCCAGCGCCGCGCGCCAGCCGACGAATCCCTCGCGGGCCTTCCAGGCGGCGTCCTGCCATTCCGGGAGTTCGGGCGCGCGCGCCAGGGCTTCCAGCGCCAGCTTGCGCACCGTGCGGGCGGGCAGGCCGGCGGTCGCCGGATAGACGGCCTCGGTCTCGGGAATCTCCGCGGCCCGCTCGACCGGCAGGATGTAGTCCGGATGGGCCATCTGGATCTCGTTGCCCCAGCGCTCGATCTTGCCGCTGACCACGCGCCGTGCGCCGACCGGATGCTGGCGCATCAGATGCTCGCCGTGGCCCTTGAACCAGATCAGCGTCAGGAAGGCCGTGCCGTCGAAGGTGCGGATCTTCCACGGCTGGTCCATGCGCATCGGCTTGGTATGCAGTTCGACCTGGACATTGAGGGTGTGCACCTGGCCGTCGACCACGCTGTCGACCGTGGTCGGCGTGCGATGGATAAGCGCCTGCGGCCCGAGGAACAGCACATCCCGCACCAGTGGGCCGGCCAGTCGCTCGACCAGCGGCTCGACCTTCGGCCCCACGCCTTTCAGCGTGCTCACCGGGGCGAAGAGCGGGAACAGAATCTCGGGGCGCATCGGAGGGAGTGTAGCGCGGTCGCTGGCATCTTGCGTGGTTCGACACGCGCTCTTCGAGCGCTGCTCACCATGACGTGGGCAAAATGCACGTCATGCTGAGCAGGCGCGAAGCGCCGTGTCGAAGGACGCACTGGCGCATCCCAGCCACCCGCTCTATATCCGCCGGCTCTGCATGGACGAGCATCGCCTCAAGAAGATCAGGCTGCGAGCCTGGCGCCGTGGATTCCGGGAAGCGGACCTCATTCTGGGGCCGTTCGCGGATCGCCATTGCCCGACCATGACCGCGGCCCAGCTCGACGCCTTCGAGGCGCTGCTGGAAGAGGCCGACCAGGACATCTACGACTGGTATCTGGGGCGATCGCCGGTGGCCGCCCACATCAATCCCGAGATCTTCGCGCTGCTGCAGGCCTTCGATCCGTCCGGAAGACCGGCCGGTGGCTGATCTCAAACACGTCGCCAAAGCCGACGGCCGCCTTGATCTGACCGGCGCACCGGAGGGATTCGACGCCTTGGTGATGGCCGACATCGCCCGGGCGCGCGGCGGTCTGACCATGTTCGTGGCCCGCGACGGCGGCCGGGCCAGCGCCTTCATCGACGCCATGCGCTTCTTCGCGCCCGAACTGCCGGTGCTGCAGTTCCCGTCGTGGGACTGCCTGCCCTATGACCGCACCGGCCCCTCGGCCGGGATCGCGGCCCAGCGGATGGCCACACTGTCGACCCTCGCGCGCGGCGAGGACTCGGGCAAGGCCTCGCTGCTGGTCGTCTCGGCCCCTGCCATTCTGCAGCGCGTCCCGTCGCGTCCCGACCTGGCGCGAGCCGGCTACAGCGCCCGGCCCGGCCAGGACGTGGCCATCGCCGACCTGGAGCGCTACTTCGCCGTCAACGGCTACAGCCGCGCCTCGACGGTGTCCGAGCGCGGCGAGTTCGCCATCCGCGGCGGGGTCATCGACGTCTTTCCGCCCGGCGCCGAGGAGCCGGTGCGGCTGGACCTGTTCGGCGACACGCTGGAGTCGATCCGCGCCTTCGATCCCGAGACCCAGCGGTCGACCAGGCAGCTCAAGGAAATCGACCTGCTGCCCGTCAGCGAGGTGCTGCTCGACCCCGACGCCATCGCGCGCTTCCGCAAGGGCTATGTCGCGGCCTTCGGCGCGCCGGGCGAGGACGCCCTCTACGACACGGTCAGCGAGGGCGGCCGCCGCGCGGGCATGGAGCATTGGCTGCCGCTCTACTACGAGCGGCTGGAGACCCTGTTCGACTACCTGCCGCCCCATACGCTGATCGGGCTCGACCACCTGGTGGGCGAGGCCGAGGCCGAGCGGCTGGCCATGGTCGCCGACGCCTATGACGCCCGCGCCAGCGCCGATCGCAAGTCGGCCTATCGGCCGCTGCCGCCCGAGGCGCTGTATCTGACCGCCGAGGAAGTCGCCCAGCGCATCGCCCACCGGCCCAACCGCTGGTTCACGCCGTTCCAGAGCGACATGCCCGGCGCCGTCGACATGGGCGCCAAGCTGGGTCGCACCTTCGCCGCCGAGCGGGCGCAGGACAGCGTCAACCTGTTCCAGGCCACGGCCGACCACGCGACGCGGCAGTCGGCGGCCGGCAAGCGCGTGCTGTTCGCCTCCTGGACCGAGGGCTCCTCCGAGCGGCTCGGAACCATGCTGGCGGACCACGGCCTCAAACGCGTGCCGTTCGCCCCCTACTGGCAGGCGGCCAAGGCGGCCGACCCGAGGACGCCGCAGCGCGTCGTGCTGCCCCTGGAGTCCGGCTTCGAGACAGACAACCTCGCGGTCATCTCCGAGACCGACATCCTCGGCGACCGCCTCGCGCGGCCGCGCAGGAAGCGCCGGGCGGCCAACTTCCTCGCCGAGGCCAGCGCCCTGACCCAGGGCGACCTGGTCGTGCACATCGACCATGGCATCGGCCGTTACGCGGGCCTCAAGACGCTCGAGGTGCAGGGCGCGCCGCACGACTGCCTGGAGCTGCACTACGCCGGCGAGGCCAAGCTCTACCTGCCGGTCGAGAATATCGACCTGCTGACGCGCTATGGCGCCGACGGCGAGAACATCCAGCTCGACAAGCTGGGCGGGGCCGGCTGGCAGAGCCGCAAGGCCAAGGCTAAACAGCGGCTGCGCGAGATGGCCGAGGGTCTGATCCAGATCGCCGCCGCCCGGCAACTGAAGTCGGTCGAGGAGACCGATCCGCCGTCCGGCCTGTTCGACGAGTTCTGCGCCCGCTTCCCCTACGAGGAGACGGACGACCAGCTCAACGCCATCGGCGACGTGCTGTCCGATCTGGCCAGCGGC
This sequence comes from Caulobacter sp., assembly GCA_035441225.1. Lineage (GTDB taxonomy): Bacteria > Pseudomonadota > Alphaproteobacteria > Caulobacterales > Caulobacteraceae > Caulobacter. The sequence continues at coordinate 379 of DAORNX010000042.1, read as the reverse complement.
AAGCCGATGGACCGGTTGATCTGCGGCGATGTCGGCTTCGGCAAGACCGAGGTGGCCCTCCGCGCGGCCTTCGTCATGGCCATGAGCGGCAAGCAGGTGGCCATCGTCTGCCCGACCACCCTGCTGGCGCGGCAGCACTTCAAGACCTTCAGCGAGCGGTTCCAGGGCTGGCCGATGAAGGTTCGCCGGCTGTCGCGGCTGGTCCCGGCCAGGGAAGCCGCGGAGACGCGCGAGGGCCTCGCCGCCGGCGAGATCGAGATCGTCGTCGGCACCCATGCGGTGCTCAGCAAGCAGGTCAGCTTCAAGGACCTGGGCCTGGTGATTGTCGACGAGGAGCAGCACTTCGGGGTCAAGCACAAGGAGAAGCTCAAGGAGCTTC
>DAORNX010000041.1:3784-10918 GCA_035441225.1 Caulobacter sp. | reverse complement strand
GCTCGGCGCCGTACAGCTTGATGATGTCCATGGTGGCCATGGCCAGGCCGGCGCCGTTGACCATGCAGCCGATCTCGCCGTCGAGGGCGATGTAGGCGAGGTCGAACTTGCTGGCTTCGATTTCCTTGGGGTCTTCTTCGGTCTCGTCGCGCAGGGCCTTGATGTCCGGGTGGCGGAACAGGCTGTTGCCGTCGAACGACAGCTTGGCGTCGAGGACCCGCAGGTGGTCGTCGGCGGTGACGATCAGCGGGTTGATCTCCAGCATGGCCATGTCCTTGGCCAGGAACGCCGTATAGAGCTGGGTCAGCAGCGAGGCCGCTTCCTTGGCCAGGCCGCCGGTCAGGCCGAGCGCCTTGGCCAGGGCGCGCTGGTGGGTCGGCCACACGCCCGTCGCCGGGTCGATGGTGAAGGTGTGGATCTTGTCGGGCGTGTTGTGCGCCACGTCCTCGATGTCCATGCCGCCCTCGGTCGAGGCGACAACCGACACATGGCTGGACGCGCGGTCGACCAGCAGCGAGAGGTAGAATTCCTTGGCGATGGCCGCGCCTTCCTCGATGTAGAGGCGGTTGACCTGCTTGCCCTTGGGACCGGTCTGGTGGGTCACCAGCACCCGGCCGAGCATCTCGGCGGCGTTGCTGCGAACCTCGTCGACCGACTTGACCACGCGGACGCCGCCCTTGGCGTCCGGGCCGAGCCCTTCGAACTTGCCCTTGCCGCGCCCGCCGGCGTGGATCTGGCTCTTCACGACGAAGACGGGCGTGCCGAGCGTCTCGGCGGCCGTGGCGGCTTCATCGGGAGTAAAGGCGGCGAAGCCGCGCGGAACGGGGACGCCGAATTCGGCCAGGACGGCCTTGGCCTGATGCTCGTGAATATTCATCGCGCTCTGTGGGTCTCGCGGATGCGGGAAAGGCCCGCGGGCGCGGGTCGCGCGGGTTATAGTCGGCGGGCCGCGGCGGGCGCAACCCGATGGACGGCATCAGGAAGAACATGCTGCGATGCCGGGCGATACGGGGTGCGTTGAGCCCCGATCGGCGGCCGATTCCGCGTCAGTCTTGCCAGTCCTTCTCCAGCACGCGCGACGCCAGGACGAACAGGGCCGAGGACAGCAGGTAGAAGCCCATGCCGGTGTAGATCGACCAGCGCAGCGATTCCGTCCCGAAGTGCGGCGCCAGCAGGTCGGACATGAAGCCGAAATAGTAGATGCCGCCGGCGATCCCGAGCAGGTTGTTGATCAGCAGGAACAGGGCCGAGGCCGTGGCCCGCATGTGCGGCGGGACAAGGTGCTGCACCGTCGCGGTGATCGGTCCGATCCAGGCGAGGTTCAGGCCCGTGGGAATGAGGAACAGGCCGAAGCCCAGCGCCAGCGACGCGAGCCGCGATCCTCCGCCGCCGAGGCCCGCCAGCAGCGGTCCGCTGTTCATCGCCGCCAGGAACAGGGGCACGGCGACCAGGAAGGCGACCGCCGGCGTCAGCGGATAGGCGCGCTTCGACGTCGCGCCGAGCCGGTCGGCCACCGCTCCGCCAAGCCAGATGCCCAGGAGCCCGCCGAGGATCGAGATGCCCGCCGCGTACCACGAGGTCTCGACCAGGGTCAGGCCGAAGCTGCGCTGGAAGAAGGACGGCAGCCAGGCCGCGACGCCGTAGCCGCAGACCGATGACGAGGCGGCCCCGAACGACAGCAGCCAGAAGCTGGGCTTGGGCAGGACAGCGCCGAGCACCTTGCCGAACGGCGCCGCCGCCACCGGCGCGGGCGGGGAGTCCTGGCCGCCGCGGGGCGGGTCGCGGACCAGCAGCTTGAACGGGATGGCCAGGGCCAGGCCGGCGAGGCCGACGACGATGAACGACATGCGCCAGCCGTACTGGGCGGCGACCAGGCCTCCGATCAGGGTGCCCGCGCCCATGCCGGCGGGAATGCCGAAGGCGAAGGCGGCCAGGGCCCGGCCCCTCTGGCTGGGCGGGAAGTAGTCGGCGATCAGCGAATAGGCCGGCGCGGTGCCCCCGGCCTCGCCGATGCCCACGCCCATGCGCATCAGGAACAGCATCGGGAACGAGGTGACCACGCCGCACAGGGCGGTGAAGCCGCTCCACAGGGCGAAGGCGGCGGTCATGATCCACGACCGGCTGAAGCGGTCGGCCAACAGGGCGATCGGCACGCCAAGGGTGGTGTAGAGCAACGCGAAGGCCAGGCCGCTCATCAGGCCGAACTGGCCGTCGCTGAGGCCGAACTCCGCCTTGATCGGGGTGGCGAGGATCCCGAGGATCTGCCGGTCGAGGAAGTTGAACGTGTAGACGACGATGAGCATCGCCAGCACGTAGTAGCGATAGCCGCCCGCGGGGGTGGCGTCCTTCGACCCGGTGTTCATGCCTGATCCCTAGCTGCAAAAGAAGACGGCGGCGACCCGGCTGGATCGCCGCCGTTCAGGGAGGATCAGATCAGAAGCGGGCGTCGAAGGTCAGCGTCACGGTCCGCGGCGGACCGTAGTAGCCGATGATCGAGTCGCCGAAGAGCGCGCCCGGGAAGTTGTAGCCCCCGACCCGGTACTCCTCGTCGCCGAGGTTCTTGCCATGCAGGCCGACCTTGTACTGGCCGTCGGGCGACGCCCAGACCAGGCTGGCGTCGTAGAGCCAGTAGGCGGGCTGGTCGAGGACCGGGCTGGCGACCTCGAACATCTGCGAGTCGCCACGATAGGAGGCGGTCGGGGTGAAGGTCAGCGTGCCGTGGTCGCCCAGGTCATGGACGTAGGTGAACCCGCCCGAGCCGCTCCAGTCCGGGGTGTTCTGGAAGTCGCGCGCGTTCGACACGTCGACGTAGCCCGTGCCGGGAATGAAGGCGATGTACTTGTCGAACGAGGCGTCGATGTAGCTGAGCATCAGGTTGGCCGTGAAGCCGTCGAACAGTCGCGCCGACCCTTCGAATTCCCAGCCCTGGATCGAGCTCGACCCGACGTTGTCGACCACGCTCGCCACCGACAGGCCCGAGGGATACTGCGTGGTGATCTGCTGGTCTTCGTAGCTCGAGTCGAAGATCGCCGTGGCGAAGTTCAGGCGATTGCCGAACAGCGCGCCCTTGAGGCCCAGTTCGGTGGTCGAGACGAATTCCGGATCATAGCCGTCCACCGTGCCCGGGTAGGAGACGTAGTCGCCGCGCATGTCGAAGCCGCCGGACTTGAAGCCCTTGCCCCAGGAGGCGTAGGCGGTCAGGTCGGGCGTCAGCTTGTAGGAGGCGCTGACCCGCGGAGTGAACTCCTTCCAGTCCAGCTGCTTGCCGGCGTAGAGGGCCGGGTCGGTGCGCAGCAGGCCCGGGATCGCCGCGGTGTTGCCGAACAGCGGGCTGCGGATGCCGGTGAAGTTCTGGCGGTAGACGTAGCCGTCCTTGACGTCGCGCGTCAGGCGGCCGCCGACCGACACCGAGAACCGGTCGGTGAAGTCGTAGCTGAAGTCGGCGAAGGCGGCGTAGCTGCGGGTGTTGACCTCGCCGGCCGTGGCGATGGTCAGGTTGGCCAGGCCCAGCACGGTGTCGAACGCGCCCGAGGCGGTGGCGTTGAGGTAGAACAGGCCGGCGACGCCGTTCCACTTCTCGCCTTCCAGCAGCAGCTGGAATTCCTGGGTGAACTGGTGGTCGCGATAGCGGGCCGGGATGTCCAGGGTGGGCGACGGGGTGTTGTCGAAGTCGATCACCCCGTCGGTCTCGCCGGCGCGGTAGGCCGAGATCGACTTGAGGGTCACGTTGTCGTTGATGGTCCACTCGCCGAGGAACGACAGGCCGCGGCTCTCGACCGAGTTGCTGTCGCCGGCGCCGGCGTAGGTGTCGTAGACATTGGACGGGCTGGGGGCCAGCTCGCGATGGCCGTGACGAGGGTTGGAATCGTCGCGGACCATGTCAGCCGAGAAGCGGAAGAACAGCGACTCGGTCGGCTGGAACTCGATGCTGCCGCGCGCGGCCAGCACGTCCTTGTTGTAGTGCTCGGCGCCGGTGAACTTGTTCGTGCCGTAGCCGTCACGGTCGTACTTGGCGACCGCGCCGCTGATCGAGAAGGTGTCGGACACCGGCATTTCGCCGCTGACGATCAGGTCCCGCTGGCCGTAGGAGCCGAGCGAACCGCGAACCTTCAGCTCGGGCTCGCTGCCGATGTGGCTGGTGACGTACTTGATCGCGCCGCCGATGGTGTTGCGGCCGTAGAGCGTGCCCTGCGGGCCGCGCAGGACCTCGATCCGGCTGACGTCGAAGATGTCCAGCACCGCGCCCTGCGGCCGGGCGATGTAGACATCGTCGACATACAGGCCCACGCCGGGGTCGAAGCCCCACAGCGGATCCTGCTGACCGACGCCGCGAATGAACGAGATCAGGGTCGAGTTGGAGCCGCGGGCCACCTGAAGGGTCAGGCTGGGGACGGTGCGTTGCAGGTCGGTGATGTCGGCGGCGCCGCTGGTCTCGAGCTTTTCGCCGCTGAAGGCGGAAACGGCGACCGGCACGTCCTTGAGGGCTTCCTCGCGGCGGCGGGCGGTGACCACCACCTCCTCGACCTGGGTGTCGGTCGCTTCCTGGGCCACGGCGGCCCCGCTGACGGCGCTCCAGGCCACTCCGGCCAGCAGCATGCTCTTCCACATGGACTTCATTGGATTGCCCTCCCAGTTGGCGTCGCCCCCGACCGAAGTGGTCAGGCCGGTCCGTTGACGGACGCGGTTGATTGTTAAATTCACCAGAACGCGAATTGTGCGGACTGTCCGTCAGGACTGACGCGCGCGGAAGGCCCAGCGTGAGCCGGGGATGAAGTTTTTCATCAGGTGATGAATTGGCGCCACACGCCCTTGCCGAGGACCGTCAGCGGCGGCCCTTGGCCACGGCAGCCTCGAAGCCCGCGGCGCAGTAGGCGTACAGACGCTGGCGGGCCGCTTCGAGATCGCTGGACTGGCACAGGCCGTCGGACAGCTGGTCGATGCGGCCGGTCTCGGCCACCGTCAGCATCATCGAGCCGGTGAGGAACTGGTAGCACCAGTAGAGATCGCGCGGGTCGGCGCCCGGCAGGGCCCTGGCCAGGGTCTCGACCAGCTGTCGCACCACCGGGTCGAAGAAGCGGTGCATGACCTCCCCGCCCCAGGCCGGCGTGATGTTGATCTGGGCCACCAGGTTGAGCCAGTTCTTCCAGCCCGACCCGCCGGTCAGCGCCCGCTCGATCAGCGGATCGACGAAGGCGGCGATGACGCCCTCGGCGGTCATCGACCCCGCATTGGCCGCTTCGTAGGCGGACATGGCGTCGGCGCGGTCACGGTTGATGATCTCCGCCCGGCGCAGCAGCACGGCGTCGAACAGCTCGCGCTTGGCCCCGAAATAGTAGTGGATCAGGGCCGTATCGACCCCCGCCTCGGTGGCCACCTGCCGGGTCGTGACACCATAGAAGCCGTGTCGCGAGAACAGTCCCTCGGCGGCATCGAGGATCACTTCCTTGAGATCGACGCCGCTGCCTTTGGACGGGCGGCCCCGGCCGGTGTTGCGGACGCGCGGCTTGGCGGAGGTCATCGGGGGCAGGATCCGGACGGGCTCGCCGAGGTGAGAGCGTCCTGCGATACGCCGCGTGCTCGCCCGCTGGCAAGGCCGGTTCAGCCGAAGAACAGCCGCCACATCAGCCGGCCCGGCAGGAAGGTGAAGGCTCCCGCGACGATCGACGCGCCCCAGAACAGACTGGTCATGGCGCGCCTGTGGCTCATCACGTCGTGCTTGCGGGCGGCCCGGATGGCGAACGGCAGGATGATCAGGGTCCAGCCGCTGAGCAGATGAATCGGCGACCAGTGATTGCCGTTCAGCCCGACGATGAACAGCGAGCTGGCGGCCGCCGTCGCCATGAACAGGGTCCAGGTCCAGCCCAGGGTCCGGTGCAGGGTGTTGCCCTTGCGCAGGCTCAGGATCGTCGCGCCGAGGCCAACGCCGACCAGCGCCGCCAGCATGTGGATCTTGATCACCGCCGGCTGGGCCATGAACAGCGAAACGTCAGGACCGTGCGGCGTGGCGTGCAGCACCGACTCGAGCATCTGCGGGCCGAAGAGGACCACGGTGGCGACGCCGGCGGCGAGCGCGAGCACGGTTCCGGCCAGTCGGCTGGCCGGCAGGGTCCTGGCGAAGGGCGATTGGGTCATGAGGGCTCCGGCGGAACGATTGACAGGGAGACAGGGTCGGTCTTGATCCGGGAGAGGTCATTGCGGACGCCCCTCCCGGCGGCCCCGGCGATGACGATGGCTTAGGCGAGGCGGCCGGATGGCGCAGTCGGACATGCGTGGAGAGCAGGCCGCCGTTCGCGAACGGACAGGCGCCGCCGTTCGCGCTTCGTGGATCGCCACGCTCCTGACCAACCGCCACGCCCGCGGCCTGGCCCTGGCCGCCCTGGCGGGCGTGTTCCTCGCCCTGGTCGGCGCGTTCGGCACCAGCGACGCGCCGGTCGGACTGCGCCTCACCTACTGGATCACCGTGATGCTGATCGGCGCGCTGGTCGGCCTGCTGGTCTCGACGCTGGTCGCCCGCGGGGGCTGGTTCGACGATCGTCCGGTGCTGCAGGGCTCATTGATCGCCATCGCCCTGACCGTGCCGCTGACGCTGGTCATCTGGCTGATGACCGCGGTCATCTTCGGCGGGGGCGCGCCCCACCTGGCGGCGCTGCGCTACTACGCCGGCCCGGTGTTCATTGTCACCACGGCCATGACGGCGCTCAACTACCTGGCCCAGAAGACGCCGGCCGAGACTCACGCCGCGCCCGCCGGCGCCGCGCCGCCGCGATTCCTCGAGCGCCTGCCGCCGAAGCTGCGCGGCGCGGAGATCTTCGCGGTCGAGGCCGAGGACCACTACCTGCGCCTGCACACCAGCAAGGGCCAGGACCTGATCCTGATGCGCCTGTCCGACGCGGTCGCCGAGCTCGAGGGGCTCGAGGGCGCCCAGGTGCACCGCTCCTGGTGGGTGGCGAGGGCGGCCGTGGCGGACGCCCGGCGCGGCGACGGCCGGGCGACCCTGACGCTGACCGACGGCGCAGAAGTCCCGGTCAGCCGGGCCTATGCGAAGGCGCTTCGGGCGAGCGGGTGGATCTGACTCGCACCGTCACCGCAGCCGGATCGTCTGGAGATTGCCGCCCGGCCTGACCTCGAAGGCGG
>DAORNX010000041.1:0-3559 GCA_035441225.1 Caulobacter sp. | reverse complement strand
GCTGTCGAACAGGGCGACCAGCACCACGCCTTCGCGCCGGCTGACGCCGTCGAAGGACACGGTCAGGGCCCCGTCTTCGCTTCGTGCGCCGGCCGCGGCGGGGGCAAGCGCCAGAAGCGCCGCCAGCAGCAGACCGGCCCGGGTCACCGGAGCGCCCGCCGGGCCAGCCACGCCTCGCGGCTCTGGCCCCAGATCTCGATCGGCAGCTCGTGGAACGGCGGCGGGATGCGCCCCTCGCCCCGGTTGCTCGAGCCCAGCCGCTGCGCGACCTTCTGCGAATTGACGTTGCCCGGATCGATGCAGTGGATCACCTCGGCCCAGCCCAGCGTGTCGAAGGCCCAGTCGATGGCCGCGGTCGCCGCCTCGACCGCGTAGCCCTTGCCCCAGGCGCGGGGATGCAGGCCCCAGCCGACTTCCGTGCCCGGCCACTCCTCGGGCTGCCACGGGCCGATCCGGCCGACCCACGCGCCGCTCGACTTCTCGATCACCGAGAACATGGCGAAACCCTTGATCGCCCAGGACCCGGCCATGCTGGCCAGCCCCCGCCAGCTCTGCGCCCGCCCCTGCAGCCCGCCGATGAAGCGCGAGGCCGCCTCGTCGGCCATCATCTCCGCCCAGCCGTCGAGGTCCTCCTGGCCGGTCGGGCGCAGAATCAGGCGGGCGGTTTCAAGAGTCGGTCCGGGAGCGATCATGGACCCGTCTCTAGCAAAACCGCGCGCGATTGGGCGCCGGGTTCGTGAGGCCGGGGAAATCCGACGCGGCGCTCCTCCCCTCGCAGAGGGGAGGGGGACCATGCGGAGCATGGTGGAGGGGCCGCGCGGGCCGCGCCGGAAAGGCCTGAATCGGGACGGGGCCGCTGGCCCCTGCGCAGCCCCTCCACCGCCTTCGGCGGTCCCCCTCCCCGGCAAGCCGGGGAGGATTCACAAGCGGGTTTACACCAGCGACGGATCGATCGCCTTGCAGGCTTCCATCAGGCCCTGGACCGAGGCGACGGAGGCGGCGAACATCGCCTTCTCCTCGTCGTTGGTTTCGAACTCGATGACCCGCTCGGCGCCGCCGGCGCCGATGACCACCGGCACGCCGACATAGAGGTCCTTGAGGCCGTACTGGCCGGTCAGGAAGGTGGCGCAGGGCAGCACGCGCTTCTTGTCCTTGAGGTAGCTGGTCGCCATGGCGATGGCCGACTCGGCCGGGGCGTAGAACGCGCTGCCGGTCTTCAGCAGGGCGACGATCTCGCCGCCGCCGCCGCGCGTGCGCTTGACGATGCCGTCGAGCTCGTCCTGGGTCATCCAGCCCTGCTTGACCAGTTCCGGCAGGGGCAGGCCGCCGACCGTCGAGTGGCGCACCATCGGCACCATGTCGTCGCCGTGGCCGCCGAGCGTCCAGGCGTGGATGTCCTCGACCGACACGCCGGTCTTCTCGGCCAGGAAGTAGGCGAAGCGCGCCGAGTCGAGCACGCCGGCCATGCCGATGACCTTGGCCTTGGGCAGGCCCGAGAACTGCTGCAGGGCCCAGACCATGGCGTCGAGCGGGTTGGTGATGCAGATGACGAAGGCGTTGGGGGCATGGGCCTTGATGCCCTCGCCGACGGCCTTCATGACCTTCAGGTTGATGCCCAGCAGGTCGTCGCGGCTCATGCCCGGCTTGCGCGGCACGCCGGCGGTGACGATGCAGACGTCGGCCCCGGCGATGTCCTCGTAGGCGTTGGCGCCCTTCAGCGCGATATCCTTGCCGAACACGGCGCTGGCCTCGGCGATGTCGAGGGCCTTGCCCTGCGGGGTGCCCTCGGCGATGTCGAACAGGATGATGTCGCCCAGCTCCTCGCGCGCCGCGATGTGGGCCAGGGTGCCGCCGATCATGCCGGCGCCGATGAGGGCGATCTTCGCGCGAGCCATCTTGGGCGTCTCCGAATTGTCGAAAAGGGTCGCGCGGGGTCTAGCCCTCGCGCGGTTCCGCCTCAAGCCTCTTTCGCAAATGCGAAGAGCGCGGCATTACCGTCATTGCGTCCTTCGACACGGCCGCTGGCGCGGCCTGCTCAGGATGACGTTCGTTTGTGAGCCGCTGAATTACGTCATCCTGAGCAGCACCCGCAGGGTGCGTGTCGAAGGACGCACTGAAGGAGCCCCCCATGTCCAAGACCGACCCCGGCAACTACTTCGAAGATTTCCGCCTCGGTCAGGTGCTCGACCACGCCACGCCGCGCACGGTCACGGCGGGGGATGTGGCCGTATACAACGCACTTCACGGCCCGCGCTTCGCCCTGACCTCGTCGGACGAGTTCGCCCGCGCCTGCGGCCTGCGCGCCTCACCGGTCGATGCCCTGGTCGCCTTCCATATGGTCTTCGGCAAGACCGTGCCGGACATCAGCCTGAACGCCGTCGCCAACCTGGGCTACGCCGAGGGGCTGTTCCTCAAGGCGCTGTATCCGGGCGACACGGTGACCGCGACCAGCGAGGTCATCGGACTGAAGGAGAACTCCAACCGCAAGACCGGCGTGGTCTATGTGCGGACCACCGGCGAGAACCAGCACGGCGAGACGGTGCTGAGCTATGTGCGCTGGGTGATGGTGCGCAAGCGCAGCGAAGCCGCCGAGGTCCCGGAGCAGGCGACGCCGAAGCTGGCCGAGGCGGTGGCGGCGAAGGACCTGGTCCTGCCGCACGGCCTCGACTTCAGCCGCTACGACTTCACCCTGGCCGGCGCGCCGCACGCCTTCGAGGACTACGCCATCGGGGAGAAGATCGACCACGTCGACGGCATGGCGATCGAAGAGGCCGAGCACGCCATGGCGACGCGCCTCTATCAGAACACCGCCAAGGTCCATTTCAACCAGTATGAGCGCGCGAAGGACCCGACCGGCCGGCGGCTGGTCTACGGCGGGGTGGTGATCTCGACCGCCAAGGCCCTGAGCTTCAACGGCCTGCAGAACGCGGGCCTGATGCTGGCGATCAACGGCGGGCGGCATGTGAACCCGTATTTCGCCGGCGCCACGGTGTTCGCCTGGAGCGAGGTGCTCGACAAGGCCGACCTCGGCGAGGGCGTCGGCGCCCTGCGCCTGCGGCTGGTGGCGACAAAGGACCGGCCCTGCGCGGACTTCCCGGACAAGGACGAGACCGGCGCCTATCCGCCCGAGGTGATCCTCGACTTCGACTACTGGGCGGCGGTTCCCAAACGTGGCTGAGTTCGCGCCCGATCCGGCGTTCGGGCCCGGCTCGATGGCGCTGGGCGAGCTGCCGCTCTGCCATGTGCGGCTGCAGACCGACGCCCGCTGGCCCTGGCTGATCCTGATCCCGCGCGGGATCGGGCTGCGCGAGATCGAGGACCTGCCGGCCGTCGATCGCGCGCGGCTGATCGAGGAATCGGTGCTGGCCGGCCAGGCCGTGCGGGCCATGGGCGCGGCGCTGGGCCGGCCGGTGGAAAAGCTGAACCTTGGCGCGCTCGGCAACGTGACCGCCCAGTTGCATGTGCATCTGGTCGGACGGCATGCCGGCGACGCGGCCTGGCCGGGTCCGGTGTGGGGCGTCGGGACGGCGGAGGCCTACGGGCCCGAGGCTCTGGACCT
>DAORNX010000040.1:0-10975 GCA_035441225.1 Caulobacter sp. | reverse complement strand
GGGGGCGCGTCTCAGGCGCCCTCGTAGGCGGCCGCGATCAGCGCCACGTCGCGAGGGTCCCCCACCAGGTCCGTGCCCATGCGGTTCATGGCGTAGGCGACGGCCATCCGGCGGACCGGGTCGACCAGCACGAACGAGCCGCCCCAGCCGGAGTGACCGAAGGCGAGTGCCTGCGGGCCATATAGGCCGTCGGTATTGAGCAGGAATCCCGCCCCCCAGCGGGCCGGGACCCCAAGCACCTCGTCGACGCCCGCGATGCGTTCGGTCGTCGCCTGGGCCAGGGTCTCGCGACCGATCAGGCGACGGCCGTCCAGGGCGCCATCGCCGGCCAGCGCGCCGAACAGCCGGGCCAGCGACCGGGCGTTCGAGAAGCCGTTGGCCGACGGAATCTCGCAGGCCCGCCAGGCGGCGGTGTTGGGCAGGAGCGGCTCGACTACCGGGTTGAGGTAGGCGGCGCGCTGCGAGGGGTTCAGGTCGGTGGCCATGTTGGAGGTGACCAGCTCCGGCGGGGCGATCATTTCGGCCCGTCGGCGGGCCTCGGACTCGGGCAGGCCGAGCGTCAGGTCCAGGCCGAACGGCCCGGACAGCTCCTCGGCGATGAACTGGCCCAGACCGCGCCCCTCGATCCGCCGGAACAGGCCGTTGGCCAGGGTCCCGATGCTGATGGCGTGGTAGCCCGAGCGCGAGCCCGGCGGCCAGAACGGCGTCTGGGCCGCGAGCCGCGCCTCGGCCGTGCGCTGGTCGTAGTAGTCCTCGATCACCGCGGGCTCGGTGAAGCTGCACAGGCCGGCCTGATGCGACAGCAGCTGGGCCAGCGTGACGCCGCCCTTGCCGCCGGCCGCGAACTCCGGCCACCAGCGAGCGACCGGCGCGTCGTAGGACGCCTGGCCGCGCTCGACGAGCATGGCGAAGCACAGGGCCACGACGGCCTTGGTCGTCGACCAGACGTTGACCACCGAGTCGCGCGACCACGGCCGGGCCCCGGCCGCGTCGAGACTGCCCGCCCACAGGTCGACGACCATCTCGCCGTCGTGGACCACGGCCAGCGAGGCGCCGACGTCGCCGCGCTCGGTGAAGTTTCGCGCGAAGGCGTCGGCCAGCGCCGCGAACCCGGGCGAAGCGGTCCCCTGGACGTCAGGGTCGGCAAGCACGGCGCCCATCAGAAGGTCCTCGTGGCGCTGACGCCGAAGGTGCGCGGCGCGCCGTAGACGCGGAAGCCGATGCCCAGCGCCAGGTTGTTGACGCCCTGGGTCACGTATTCCTCGTCGGCGAGGTTCTTGCCCCAGACCGAGATGTCCCAGTCCGATCCCGACAGCAGGCTCGCGCGGCCGTTCCACACCCAGTAGGCGTCGGTGGCGATCAGCGGATCGTTCAGCGCGTCCTTGAACATGTCGCCGGCGTAGCGGCCGTCGATGCGGAACCGCAGGTCCATGGCGTCGCCGACGGGCACGGTCCAGGCGGCGGCGAGATTGAAGCTGACCTCCGGCGCGTCGGGCAGCTCGTTGCCGGCCGGGACAGCGCCGCCGGACGAGGCGAAGGCGCCCAGCTCGGTCTTCAGCAGCCCCAGTCCGGCGGTGAGATCGAGCCCCGGCAGCGCCGCGGGGGACCACATCGCATCGAGGTCGACCCCATAGATGCTGGCCTCGTCGACATTGCCCAGCCGCTGGATCGGCAGGCCGCCGGAGGTGTCGCGGATGAAGGTCTGGACGTCGGAGTAGTCGTAATAGAAGACGCTGCCGGACCAGGACAGGCCCGCGCCGGGCAGACGCTGCTTCACGCCCGCCTCCCAGGCGATCAGGCTTTCCGGATCATAGGGCTGCAGCTGGCCGGAATTGGTCGCCACGCCGGAGAAGAAGCCGCCGCTCTTCACCCCGCGGCTGACACTGGCGTAGACCAGGGTCAGGGGGTCGGGCTTCCAGTTGAAGCCGAGCTTCCACGACCAGTTGGTGTCGCTGATCGTCTCGTCGACGCTGGCCATCAGCACCGGCGGCGCGCCGCAGGGCGTGAGGGTCAGGAAGCTGGCCGGGCAGTTGGGGACCAGATCGTAGTCGCCGCCCTCGTTGGCCTTCTCTTCCCAGGTGTAGCGCAGGCCGGCGACCAGGCTGACGTCGTGGCCGAGGTCGTATTCGACATTGCCGAACACCGCCGCCGACTTCGAGGTCTGGTTGGAGAAGGTCAGGGTCGTGGTGTTGAACAGGTCCTGCAGGTCGCCGTCATAGGTCATCCTGACCCGGTCGCGCGAGGCGAAGGCGCCGACCAGCCAGTCGGTGCGGTCGGTCGATCCAGCCAGGCGCAACTCCTGCGACAGCTGGGTGATGTTGTCGTGCTCGATGAAGTCGGTCTGGCGATACGGGCCGGCGTCGGTGTCGGCGCCCCATTCACGCTCGAATTCGAGATAGCCCGTGATCGAGGTCAGGGTGGCCCAGCCGAAGTCGCGCTCGATGCGCAGCGTGGCGGCCCGCTGGTCGACGTCATAGGTCGGGTCGATCGAGTAGTCGCCCCGGAACGGGTCGTTGTCGGTATCGGTATAGCCCAGGAAGTCCATGCAGCCGGACGAGCCCGGGCAGACCAGTCCCGGCGGCGCCCCCGGCGGGGTCAGCAGGCCGAAGATCTCCGGCGCCCCGACCTCGGACCGCACGCGCTGCGCCTCGAGCTTGAGCTGGATGTCGAGATCCTCGCTGGGCGCCCAGCGCGCGGTGGCCCGGCCCATCAGCACGTCGCGACGGCCGAAATCGCGGCCTGTCACGCGGTTGAAGAACATGCCCTCGTCCTGGCGCACGGCCTTGCCGCTGATGCGCAGCGCGAAGCTGTCGGACAGCGGCAGGTTGACCATGCCATCGACCTCCGCCGTCTCGTAGTTGCCCAGACCGCCGGTGATCCGTCCCTCGACCCCGCCGAAGCTCGGCCGGGCGGTGACGATGTTGATCGCCCCGGCGGTCGAGTTGCGGCCGTAGAGCGTACCCTGCGGCCCTTTCAGCGCCTCCATCCGCTCGACATCGAACAGGTCGAAGTTCATCAGCGCCAGCGAGCTCAGATAAACCTCGTCGACATAGACGCCGGCGCTGGGATTGTTGGTCGCGCTGAAGTCGTTCAGGCCGACGCCGCGGATGGTCACCACCGGCAGGATGCCGGGCATGTTCTCCTTGATGTCGACGTTGGGGGTGAAGGCCGACAGGTCGCTGACCTGCGTCACGCGGTTGGCCTCGAGCGCCTCGGCCGAGATCACGGCGACATTGACGCCGACGTCGAGCGTATCCTGCGCCCGCTTCTGGGCCGTGACGGTGACGACATCAACGTCGGTCGCCGCCGGCGCGTCGGCCGCCTGCGCCGCGCCCGCGACCAGCAACGCCAGCAATCCGGCGCCGCCCGCCAGCGCGGCCCTGCGGCCACGCGCCCCCTGCTTCTGAAAAGTCATGTCCCCGGCTCCTCCCTGATGGTCGTCCCGGCTGACCCGCAGGTTGCCGGTTTTTCGACATTTGAGTTTGTATTGATAACGACACGACGAGATCGGGGCGTCAAGTTTTTCGACAGTCAGGTAGGTTTCAGGCTATAGATCGTCGAACAACATCAGTCGCGGACCGGACGGCGAAAGGGCTCCATGGCCGGCGAGACCAACAAGGCGCCGCTGAGGGAAAGGCAGGCGAAGGGCCGCAAGCGCGCCGCCCGGCGCGACCTGCTGCTCGAGGAGGCGGCGCGGCGAATCAACGCCCAGGGCGCCGGCGCCATCGTGCTGAACGACATCGCCGAACAGGTCGGGCTGTCGCGCAATACGCTCTACTATTACGTCGCCGACCGGGCCGACCTGGTGTTCCGCTGCTACCTGCGGGCTTGCGAGGCGACGGCCGACGATCTGGCGCTGGCCCACGAACTCGGCGCCGATCCCGCCGACCGCATTCGCCGTTTCGTCGCCGCGGAGCTGGATTTCGAGCGCCCCGCCCAGGCCGTGCTGACCGATGTCGACTACCTGCCCGAACCGCAACGGGGGCTGATCCGGGAACAGCAGGGCCGTAATCTTTCCGCCCTGCGGGGGCTGATCGCCGATGGCGTCGCCGACGGCGCGTTTCGCGCCTGCGACACCGAGATCGCGGCCCAGACGCTGCTGGGCCTGCTGTCCTGGGCGCGCCTTTCGGCCGGGTGGCTCGATTACCGTGACGACCGCGCCGCGCGCCGTCGGGCCAGCGACGCTATCGCCGATCTCTTCCTCAACGGGTTCGCGGCCGATCCGGGGGCCGAGACCCGTTGCGCGATCAGCGCCGACACGCTGGTCGCGAGACCGTTCAACGCCTTCGACCGGCGGCAGACCAACGAAGTCAAGATCGGCCAGCTTATCGCCGCGGCCTCGCGGCTGTTCAATCGGCGCGGGATCGACGGCGTTTCGCTCGACGAGATCAGCGCCAGCGTCGGGGCCACCAAGGGCGCCGTCTACCATTACTTCGACGACAAGGCCGACCTGGTGGTGCGGTGCTATCGCCGGGCCTTCGAGCTGTTCGACCTGTTCATGGACACCGCCGTGGCCACGGGCCGAACCGGATTCGAGCGCGCCCTGATCAGCCTGCACCTGAACGTCCAGGCCCAGGCCAGCGGCCTGTCGCCGCTGATGCTGCAGCCCGGACGGCTGTCGCTGCCGGCGGATGAACTGGCGCGGTTCAGCGCCGCGTCACGACGCCTGCGGATGACCTCGACCCGCAATATGCGACAGGGGCTGGCGGACGGCACCTGCCGCCCCGTCGACGTCTCGTTCGCCAGCGATGTGGCCGCCGGCATCTTCCTGTGGCTGCCGAAATGGCTGCCCGAGGGCTATCCGCTCTCGGCCACCCGGATCGCCGACGAAATCGCCGATCTGGTGGCCCTGGGCGTCATGCGCAGGACAGGCCCGGCCAACGCCCCGCCGCCCACCGCACCCGCCTGACAGGCTGCCGGTCTCGGCGGCTCTCGACACGGCAGGGCCGGCGGGAGCGTCAGTCGTCCGCCTTGGCGGTCCTGGGACCATCGGTGACCCCGAAGTCCTTGGACTTCTGCTTTCCGTCGGTTTCGGCGAAGCCCTCGGCGGAGAGACCGCGTTTGAGCAACTCACGGATCGCGGCCGCACGGCTGGGCATGCGGCGCGCGAAGCGCCAGTCGTCCAGGGCAGACAGCTCCTCGTCCGTGAGCATGATCTGCAGCCGCTCGCCCCTGTTCAGTTCAGACACTCTGCTCGCCTCCATCGCCCGGCCATTCCCGGAGCCCTGCCTGCGCTCCTGAAACTGCTACCGGGCCAGAAGGTTGCAAAAGGCACATTTTACTCATTCGACAAACCGACGGTGAGAACAGCAGAAGACATATAGGCCGCTATCTGCATATACTTTAGCCTTATCAATATCTTGGATCCCCTTTTCATTTGTGTTTTTCTCTATTCGGGCTATATTGATCGCGGGCGTCGATATAATATTTGAGAGAACCTCATGGCCCACAACCTGCTCCTCGCCACCTTCGGCGCCCACAAGCCGAGTCGCGACGGCGGAGCGGAGATGTGGCTCCAGGAGGCCAACCACCGCATCGCCAACAACCTCAGCCT
The DNA here is from genome assembly GCA_035441225.1 of Caulobacter sp. GTDB lineage: Bacteria > Pseudomonadota > Alphaproteobacteria > Caulobacterales > Caulobacteraceae > Caulobacter. The sequence goes on along the minus strand of DAORNX010000040.1, from coordinate 5,421 downwards.
CGTCGCGGGCCTGCTGCAGTTGCAGGCCGCCGAGCTCGACCCCTCCCGGCCGGTGAGGGGCGAGGAGGCTTCCGCCTTCCTTCGAGAGGGCGCCAACCGCGTGCAGCTGGTGGCCCGGCTGCATCGGTTGCTGGCGCGGACCTCGGACGACGCCGCGCCCGATCTGGCCGAGTTTCTGGGCGACATCGTCGAGGCCACGGTCGCCCTGCTGCCCGCGGGCGAGGCTCGCCAGATTCGTTACCAGGGGGCCGGCCCCTGCATCATGGCGGCCGAAAAGGCCCTGCCCATCGGCCTGATGGTCGGGGAATTGCTGACCAATAGTCTGAAATACGCCCACCCCACGGGCGTGCCCGGGGTGATCACCCTGTGTTGCTGTCGAACCGTCGAAGGCGACCTGCTCGTGTCGGTCGGGGACGACGGCGTGGGCCTGCCCGAGGGTCTGGACCCGACCGAGGCGTCGGGCCTGGGCCTGAGGCTGGTCAACGCCCTCGCCCGCCAGGTTGGCGGATGCCTGAGCTTTGAGCAGGACGGGGTCGGGCTGACTGTGAGCCTGCGGGTTCCCCCGCACGCCACGCCGGGGGCCGGGCCCGACTAGCGTTCCCAGCCGGCCGCGAACGGAAAGCGGCGCGCCCAGAAATCCGCCAGCCGCGGGTCGGCGTCGACGCGGCGGACCACCGGCGTCATCCCCGGCGCCTCCCGGTAGAAGCGGTTGCGGCCGGGCCCCCAGCGGCTGACCACGGCGACATAGAGGTCGAGCACCGAAAGCGTGTCGCCGAGCAGATAGGCGCCGGCCGGCGTGATCTGCCGGTCCATCAGTCGCCAGCAGTCGGCGATGCGCTCGGCCGTCGCCTGCTTGACCCGCTCCCCCTGGACCGGATCGGGGCCCGCCAGGCGCGCGGGGACATCGCGGACCCAGAACATCGAATAGATCGACGCCGGGATGAAGGTCATCCAGCGCAGAAACTGGGCCCGGCGCGGATCGTCAACGCCGGGCCCCAGTCCCGCCTCGGGATGGGCGTCGGCCAGCCAAAGCAGGATCGCGGCGCTCTCGGTCAGGACCTCGCCGGACGGCAGCACCAGGGCCGGCACCTGCAACAGCGGATTGACCGCCTCGACACGCGCCAGCACCTGGGGATCCTGTTCCCAGGTGGCCGCCTCGACCACCTCGAAGGGTAGGTCAAGGAGCGTCAGCGCCGCTTCGACCGGTACGCTGCCCGACCCCAGGGCGCCATAGACGATCAAGGATTGGTTCATGATTTTATCCACAATCTCACAACATCTTGTGGGTTGCGTCAGCGTGACCACTAGATGTGTCGCGGCAGTTTGATACGGTTGTCCATCCTAACGCGCCTGCCTCGATTCCCGTCCGTCCCCGTCCGGAGTTCGTCACCGTGACCGCCTCGTCCAAGCTCACCCTGCCCGGCCTGCTCACCCCGTCGGCGGCCTACAAGCCGTTCCGCTATCCGTGGGCCTACGACATGTGGAAGCGGCAGCAACAGGTCCACTGGATGCCCGAGGAGGTGCCGCTGGGCGAGGACTGCAAGGACTGGGCGGCCAATCTGAACGACCGCGAGCGCAACCTGCTGACGCAGATCTTCCGCTTCTTCACCCAGGGCGACATCGAGGTCCAGGACAACTACATGGACCGCTACGGCCGCGTCTTCCGGCCGACCGAAGTGAAGATGATGCTCTCCAGCTTCGCCAACATGGAGACCATCCACATCGCCGCCTACGCCCTGCTGCTCGAGACCATCGGCATGCCGGAGAGCGAGTTCGGCGCCTTCATGGAATACGAGGCCATGAAGGCCAAGCACGACTACATGCAGCAGTTCGGCGTCGAGAATAACGCCGACATCGCCCGCACCCTGGCCATGTTCGGCGGCTTCACCGAGGGGCTGCAGCTGTTCGCGTCCTTCGCCATGCTGATGAACTTCCCGCGCTTCAACAAGATGAAGGGCATGGGCCAGATCGTCAGCTGGTCGGTGCGCGACGAGAGCCTGCACTGCGAGGGGATCATCAAGCTCTACCACGCCTTCAACAAGGAAACCGGCGCAGTGACCAAGAGCGTGGCCGACGATATCGTCGAGTGCTGCCGCCACGTGGTGCACCTCGAGGACCGGTTCATCGACCTGGCCTTCGAGGCCGGCGACGTCCAGGGCATGAATCCCGAGGACATCAAGCAGTACATCCGCTTCATCGCCGACTGGCGCCTGCGCCAGCTGAAGCTGCCCGAGCTGTACGGCGTGACGGAGAACCCCCTGCCCTGGCTGCAGTCGCTGCTCAGCGGCGTCGAGCACGCCAACTTCTTCGAGGCCCGCTCGACCGAGTATTCCAAGGCCGCCACCCGCGGCCAGTGGCACGGCGAGGCTGGCGTCTGGGGCGAGTTCGACAAGCTGATGGCCCGGCGCAACGAGAACCTGCTGCCGGCTGACTAGACACATCGTCCTCCCCTTCATCGGGAGGGCCAGTGGAGACGCGCCCATGCTTCTCGTCAGACTGGCGCTGCGCACCCTGTTCGGCATGGCCGGGCTGTGGCTGGCGCAGAAGTTCGTGCCCGGCATTCATTTCGCCGACACCCAGAGCCTGGTGATCGCCGCCCTGGTGCTGGGCGTGGTCAACGCCATCGTGCGGCCGATCGTGATCTTCTTCACCCTGCCGTTGACGCTCGTGACGCTCGGCCTGTTCCTGCTGGTGGTGAACGCCGGCATGATCGCCCTGACCGCCTGGCTGATGGACGGCTTCACCGTCGCCGGCTTCTGGCCGGCGCTGTTCGCGGCCGTGGTCGTCGGCGTGACCAGCTGGTTTGGCCACATGCTGATCGGCCCGCGGGAAGAAGGCGAGTAGCAGCCCCCTCCGGGAGAGGAACGAAACGAAAAAGGGCGGCTCCGTTTCCGGAACCGCCCTTCATTTCGTTCAGCCTGGTTTCGTGGACTAGAAGTCCATGTCGCCCATGCCGCCCATGCCGCCGCCGGGCATGCCGCCCGCGGCGCCGGCCGAGGCCTTCTTCGGGGCTTCGACGATGGCGGCTTCGGTGGTGATCAGCAGGCCGGCGACCGAGGCCGCGTCCTGCAGGGCGGTGCGCACGACCTTGGCCGGGTCGATGACGCCCATCTTGACCAGGTCGCCGTACTCTTCCGTCTGGGCGTTGAAGCCGAAGGAAGCGTCCTTGCCGTCCAGCACCTTGCCGACCACGATCGAGCCTTCGACGCCGGCGTTCTCGGCGATCTGGCGGATCGGAGCCTGCAGGGCGCGGCGGACGATGGCGATGCCGGCCGTCTGGTCGGCGTTGTCGCCGGTCAGGCTTTCGAGGGCCTTGGAGGCCTTCAGCAGGCAGACGCCGCCGCCGGGAACGATGCCTTCTTCCACGGCCGCGCGGGTCGCGTTGAGGGCGTCGTCGACGCGGTCCTTCTTTTCCTTCACTTCCACTTCCGTGGCGCCGCCGACGCGGACCACCGCAACGCCGCCGGCCAGCTTGGCCAGGCGTTCCTGCAGCTTTTCCTTGTCGTAGTCGCTGGTGGTGTCCTCGATCTGGCGCTTGATCTGGGCGATGCGGGCCTCGATGCCGTCCTTGTCGCCCGAACCGTCGACGATCGTGGTGTCGTCCTTGGTGATGGTGACCTTCTTGGCCTTGCCCAGCATGTCGAGGGTGACGTTCTCGAGCTTGATGCCGAGGTCCTCGCTGATCACCTGGCCGCCGGTCAGGATGGCGAGGTCTTCCAGCATCGCCTTGCGGCGATCACCGAAGCCCGGCGCCTTGACCGCCGCGACCCGCAGGCCGCCGCGCAGCTTGTTGACCACCAGGGTGGCCAGGGCCTCGCCTTCGATGTCCTCGGCGATGATCAGCAGCGGACGGCCCGACTGCACGACGGCTTCCAGCACCGGCAGCAGGGGCTGCAGGCCCGACAGCTTCTTTTCGAACAGCAGGATCAGCGGCTCTTCGAGCTGCGTTTCCATCTTGTCGGCGTTGGTGATGAAGTAGGGCGACAGGTAGCCGCGGTCGAACTGCATGCCCTCGACGACGTCGAGCTCGGTCTCGGCGGTCTTGGCTTCTTCAACCGTGATGACGCCTTCGTTGCCGACCTTGTCCATGGCCTTGGCGATCATGTCGCCGATTTCCACGTCGCCGTTGGCGGAGATGGCGCCGACCTGGGCGATTTCCTGGTTGGTGGTGACCTTCTTGGAGGAGTTCTTGATCTCTTCCACGACCTTGGTCACGGCCTTGTCGACGCCGCGCTTCAGGTCCATCGGGTTCATGCCGGCCGCGACCGACTTGAGGCCTTCGACGACGATCGCCTGGGCCAGGACGGTGGCGGTGGTGGTGCCGTCGCCGGCCTTGTCGTTGGTCTTGGAAGCGACTTCACGGATCAACTGGGCGCCGAGGTTCTCGAAACGATCGCTCAGTTCGATTTCCTTGGCGACCGACACGCCGTCCTTGGTCGAGCGCGGGGCGCCGAAGGACTTTTCGATCACGACATTGCGGCCCTTGGGGCCGAGGGTCACCTTCACCGCGTTGGCGAGGATGTTGACGCCGCGCAGCATGCGATCGCGCGCGTCGGAAGAGAAATAGACGTCTTTGGCGGCCATTTCGGAGCTCTCTTTCTAATGGGGAAATTGGGAAGCGAAGCGCGAGGGAGAAGGGTTACTTCTCGACCACGCCCAGGACGTCGCTTTCCTTCATGATCAGCAGATCCTCGCCGTTCACCTTCACTTCGGTGCCGGACCACTTGCCGAACAGGATGCGGTCGCCGGCCTTCACGTCCAGGGCGTGGACCTTGCCGGAATCGTCCCGGGCGCCGGGCCCGACGGCGATCACTTCGCCTTCCTGCGGCTTTTCCTTGGCGGTGTCGGGGATGATGATCCCGCCCTTGGTCTTCTCTTCTTCCTCGACACGCTTCACAAGGACGCGGTCGCCAAGAGGACGAAACTTCATCGGGTCGTCTCCGTGCGTATGGCTGGTTTGAATGGTCTTCGCCGGCCCCCGGATGGCTGCTGTTAGCAGTCCTGGCTCCCGAGTGCCAACGACGGTGCGCAGTTAGGATCGCGGGGTTGCGGAGTCAAGGGATCGCCGCTCTTGTGCGGCGAGCGGAGTGAGGGAGGAAGCCATGCTCGATCACGTCGGCGCGCTCGTCAGCGATATCGCGCGGTCCTGGCGTTTCCGCGCCGCGACCGGCCTTCGGCCCCACTATCATCCCAATTGCCATGGAGCCTTGGTGCTCGACCCCGGCGGCCTCAATGTCGAAGCCGTCCGCCACCCTGCGGAGTGACCCGTTGATCCCCTATGTGCTTGCGGTGTTCGCCTGCTGCCTGGCCGGAGCACTGGGCGGCTACGGCCTGGCGAGGCCGCGGGAAGCGCTGGCCGCCCGCGGCCTTGCAGCGGCTGAAGCGGGGGGCGGCGGCCTCGGGGCAGCGCGCGGCTTCGGG
>DAORNX010000039.1:0-11126 GCA_035441225.1 Caulobacter sp. | reverse complement strand
CGGGGCCGCCGGCGTGCTCGCCTCGCGCCCGGTCGAGGGGCCGCACGTCCTGGTGTCCGATACGCTTCGGGCCCTTGAGGCCATGGCCGTCGCCGCCCGTGACCGGTCGCTGGCCGTTCGCGCGGCCGTCACCGGATCGGTGGGCAAGACCAGCGTCACCCAGGCCATCGCCGCCGGCCTGGCGGGCGCGGGCCGTTGGCACGCCTCGGTCAAGTCCTACAACAACCACATCGGCGTGCCACTGACCCTGGCCCGCATGCCCTGGGCCACGGAACGGGCGGTGTTCGAGATCGGCATGAACCACGCCGACGAGATTTCGCCCCTCTCGCGGATGGTGCGCCCCGACGTCGCGGTGATCACGACCGTGGGCGCCGTGCACATCGAGAACTTTCCCGACGGCGAGGAGGGCGTCGCCCGGGCCAAGGCCGAGATCTTCGACGGCATGGACTCGACGGGAGTCGCCATTCTCAACGCCGACAACCGCTGGTTCGACCTGCTCCGCCATCACGCCAGGGCCGTCGGCGTCCGTGTGCTGTCGTTCGGCTCGGCGGCGGGCTGCGACGCGCGGCTGCTCGACTTCTCCGCCGCCCACGGCCACGCCAGCGTTCGCGCCGAGGTCCACGGGTCGGCGATCAGCTATCCGCTGTTGCAGACCGGCCTGCACTGGGGTCTCAACAGCCTCTGCGCGCTGTTGGCCCTCGAGGCGATGAGCGTGGACCGCGCCACGGCCCTGGAGGCGCTGGCGGCCTTCGCGCCCCTGGCCGGGCGTGGGGCCGAACGGACCGTGCGCATCCCAGGCGGGGCCTTCACCCTGATTGACGAGAGCTACAACGCCAATCCGATCTCAATGGCCGCGGCGCTGAAGACGCTCGGCGCCCGGCAGGGCAGAGGCCGGCGGATCGTGGCCCTGACGGACATGCTCGAACTGGGGGCCGAGGCGCCCGCGTTCCACGCGGCCCTCGCCGGGCCGATCGAGGCGGCCGGCATTGACCTGGTGTTTTGCGCCGGGCCGATGATGAAATCGCTGTGGGACGCCCTTCCGCCGACTCGTCGCGGCGGCTACGCCGAAGCGGCGGCCGATCTGGCGCCGCGCGTCGCATCGGCCGCAGAGCCGGGCGATCTGGTGATGGTCAAGGGGTCGAACGGCAGCCGGGCGAGCGTCATCGCCGCGGCCCTGGCCGCGCTCGACCGGACGGGGGAGATGGCCTGATGCTGCAATTCCTGGCGGACTGGCGGGACTCGGTCCCACTGCTCAACCTGCTGAAATACCTGACGTTCAGAACCGGCATGGCGACGGCGACGGGTTTCATCATCGCCGTGGCGATGGGCTCGCGCTTCATCAACTGGATGCGCGCCAAACAGGGCAAGGGCCAGCCGATCCGCAAGGAAGGCATCGAGCGCCACGTGCTGGAAAAGGCCGGCACCCCGACCATGGGCGGGCTGATGATCCTGGCCGGGCTGATCGGCGGCACCCTGCTGTGGGCCAATCTGACCAACATCTATGTCTGGGTCGTGCTGATGGTCACCGCCGGCTACGGCGTGCTCGGCTTCATGGACGACTACGACAAGGTGACCAAGCAGAGCACCGCCGGGGTGTCCGGCCCGGTCAAGCTGATCATCCAGTTCGCTATCGCTTTCGCCGCCGTCGCGCTGCTGATCTGGTTCGGCGGCAAGTCGCCGGACGCGCCGGAGCTGTCGACCTCGGTGGCCTTCCCGATCTTCAAGCGGCTGCTGCTGGATCTGGGCTGGTTCTACCTGGCCTTCGCCGCGGTCGTGATCGTCGGCTTCTCCAATGCGGTGAACTTCACCGACGGCCTCGATGGCCTGGCCATCGTGCCGGTGATGATCGCCGCCGCGGCCCTCGGACTGATCGCCTATCTGGTCGGCAACTACGTGTTCGCCGAATACCTGCAGGTCCACTTCGTGCCGGGCGTGGGCGAGCTGGCGGTGATCTGCGGAGCGCTCATAGGCGCCGGCCTGGGCTTCCTCTGGTACAACGCGCCGCCGGCCAAGATCTTCATGGGCGACACCGGCTCGCTGGCCCTCGGCGGGGCCCTGGGCGTCATTTCGGTGGCGACCAAGCACGAGATCGTGCTGGCGATCATCGGCGGGCTGTTCGTCGCTGAACTGCTCAGCGTCATCATCCAGGTCGTCTACTTCAAGCGCACCGGCAGGCGTATCTTCCTGATGGCGCCGATCCACCACCACTTCGAGAAGCTGGGCTGGCCGGAGTCGACGGTGGTCATCCGCTTCTGGATCGTCTCGCTGATGATGGCCTTCATTGGCCTCGCCACCCTCAAGCTTCGCTAGGGAGTGCAGAGACCCGCCATGATCCCCATCCGCGGCTTCGAGGGACGCAAGGTCGCCGTGTTCGGTCTCGGCCGAACCGGTCTGACGGCCGCGCGCGCGCTCGTCGCCGGCGGCGCGGAGGTCGCTGTGTGGGACGAAAAGGAAGCCGGCCGCGAGGCGGCGCGCGCCGAGGGATTCACGCCGGTCGACCTGACCGCCGCCGACTGGTCCGGCTTCGCCGCCCTGATGCTGTCGCCGGGCGTCCCCCTGACCCACCCCCGGCCGCACTGGACGGTCGAGAAGGCGAAGACCGCCGGCGTCGAGGTGCTCGGCGATATCGAACTGTTCGCCCGGACGGTGAACGCCGCTCCGCCGCACAAACGTCCGAAGGTGGCGGCGATCACCGGCACCAACGGCAAGTCGACCACCACGGCCCTGCTGGGTCATCTCTGCGCCGGCGCCGGCCGCGATACGCGCATCGGCGGCAACATCGGCGTCGGCGTGCTGGGCCTCCCGGACATGCATGGCGGAGCGGTCTATGTGCTCGAGGTGTCGTCCTACCAGCTCGACCTGACCGCCAGCCTCAAGCCTGACGCCGCGGTCCTGCTCAACATCTCGCCCGATCACCTCGACCGGCATGGCAGCATGGACGGCTATATCGCGGCGAAGCGGCGGGTGCTGCTCAACCAGACCAAGGGCGATACGGCCATCATCGGCGTCGATGACGCCTGGTGCCAGCGCATCTGCACCGAGATCACCGCCGCCAACCACCGGACCATCTGGCCGATCAGCGCCAGTCGCTCGATGGGGCGCGGCGTCTACGCCATCCAGGGCGTGCTGTATGACGCCACCGGCGACCGGGTCGTCGAGGTCGCCGACCTGTTGCGCGCGCGGTCCCTGCCGGGCCGCCACAACTGGCAGAACGCAGCGGCCGCCTACGCCGCCGCGCGGGCGCTGGGGGTGCCGGCGGAGGAGGCGGCCGAGGGCCTGATGACCTTCCCGGGTCTGGCCCACCGGATGGAGACGGTGGCGACCCTGGGCCGGGTGCGCTTCGTCAACGACTCCAAGGCGACCAACGCCGACGCCGCCCGCCAGGCGCTCAGCAGCTATCCGCGGGTCTACTGGATCGCCGGCGGCCAGCCCAAGTCGGACGGCATCGCCCCGCTGTCCGATCTGTTTGGCCGGGTGGCCAAGGCCTATCTGATCGGCGAGGGCGCTGGCGCCTTCGCCCGGGTGCTTGAGGGCCGGGCGCCCCATGTCGTGTCCGGCACGATCGAGGCGGCTACCGCCGCGGCCTACGCAGACGCCGACGCCAGCGGCGAGGACGCCATCGTGCTGCTCTCGCCGGCCTGCGCATCCTTCGACCAGTTCAGCGATTTCGAGGCGCGCGGCGAAGCGTTCCGCGCCGCGGTCGAGTCCCTTCAGCGGCCGGCCCTGAAGGGAGCGCGCGCGTGAGCTACAGCCCCCACACCTTCCTGCGCTCCGACACCACGGCGGTTGGCAACTGGTGGTGGACCATGGACCGCTGGCTGCTCGGGGCGGTGTTCACGCTGATCACCCTTGGCGTGCTGCTGTCGTTCGGCACCAGCCCGGCCGCGGCCGCGCGCCTGCACTATGACGACGCCTTCCATTTCGCCGTGCGCCAGTCGCTGTTCGGCGTGCTCGCCGCCGGCCTGGTGATCGGCGTCTCCATGCTCGAGGCGAGGACCATCCGCCGGGTGGCCTTCTTCGTCTATGTCGCGATGATCGTCGTCATGGCGGCGCTGCCCTTCATTGGCCACGAGGCCAAGGGCGCGACCCGCTGGATCCATTTCGCGGGCTTCACCCTGCAGCCCTCCGAATTCATGAAGCCGGCGCTGATCGTGCTGGTCGCCTGGATGTTCGCGGAGGGCCAGAAAGGCGAGGGCGTGCCCGGCGTGTTCATCGCCTTCTGCCTCTATCTGCTGGCGGTCGGCCTGCTGCTCAAGCAGCCGGACCTTGGCCAGACCATCCTGATCACCGTCGCCTTCGGGGCGGTGTTCTGGATGGCTGGGGTGCCCATCAGCTGGATCATGGGGTTGGGCGTTGTCGCCATCTCCGGCCTCTGCAGCACCTACTTCCTGTTCCCGCACGTCCAGGCGCGGGTCGAGACCTTCCTCAGTTCCGACAAGGCCGACAAGCACCAGATCACCCAGGCCTCGGAGGCGATCTGGGCCGGCGGCCTGTTCGGTCGCGGACCGGGCGAGGGGGTGATGAAGCGCGGCGTGCCCGACATGCACACCGACTTCGCCTATTCGGTGCTGGCCGAGGAGTACGGCTTGGTCTTCTCGCTGGCCCTGATCGGCCTGTTCGCCTTCGTGGTCGTGCGCGGGCTGTACAAGTCGCTGCGCCTGTCGGATCCGTTCGAGCAGGTGGCCGCCGCCGGCCTGTTCGTGCTGGTGGGCCTGCAGGCTCTGATCAATGTGGCGGTGAATCTCAACATGATCCCGACCAAGGGCATGACCCTGCCGTTCATCAGCTATGGCGGCTCGTCGATGCTGGCCATGGGCCTGACGCTGGGCATGGCCCTGGGTCTCACCCGACGGCGTCCCGGGGCCTATGCGCCCAGCGAGGGTCTCGCCCGCGCCGGCGCCTTCGCGTAAGACGCTCGCATGCCGGAAAGAATTGCTGTTGTCGCCGCAGGAGGCACGGGCGGCCACCTGTTTCCCGCCCAGGCGCTGGCCGAGGCCCTGATCCGCCGTGGCTGGCGGATTCTGCTGGCCACTGACGAGCGCGGCGCGCTGTACGCCGACAAGTTCCCCGCCGATCTGCGGATCAGCCTGTCGGCCGCGACCGCGAAGTCCGGCGATCCGCTGGGCATGGTCCGGGCCGGCTTCGCCGTCCTGCGCGGCACGATGCAGGCGCGCGCGATCTTCCGGCGCATGGACCCGGCGGTGGTGGTCGGGTTCGGCGGCTACCCTTCGCTGCCGGCGCTGCTGGCCGCGATCAGCCAGAAGCGCCCGACCCTGATCCATGAACAGAACGCGGTGCTCGGGCGGGTCAACCGCTTCCTCGCCCCACGGGTCGACCAGGTGGCCTGCGCCTTTCCGACCCTCGAGATGGCTGATCCCCGGGTGAAGGGCCGCGCTCATGTCGTCGGTAACCCGGTGCGGCCCGAAATCCGCGCCCTGTTCGACCAGCCCTACCATCCGCCCGAGCCGGGCGGACCGATCCGCCTGCTGATCACCGGCGGCAGCCAGGGCGCGCGCCTGCTGTCGGAGCTGACGCCCGAGGCGATCCTGCGCCTGCCCGAGGACCTGCGCGCCCGGCTGCAGGTGCAGCAGCAGACGCGCAAGGAGTCGATGGACGGCGCCCGGCGGGTCTACGCCAACGCCCTGGTCAAGGCCGAGGTCGCGCCGTTCTTCCGCGACATGGCCGGACGGCTGGCCGCCGCCCACCTGGTCATCGGCCGGGCCGGCGCCTCGACGGTCTGCGAACTGGCCGTGGCCGGCAGGCCATCGCTGCTGGTGCCGCTGAAGATCGCCGCCGACGACCACCAGCGCTACAATGCCCGGCTGCTGTCCGACGCCGACGCCGCGGCCGTGGCGCTGGAGGACGAGCTGACCGTCGACAGCCTGGCCGGGGCGCTGAACGCCTTGTTGCGCGATCCGGCATGGCTGTCGCGCATGGCCGCCGGCGCCCGTTCCGTGGCCCGGCCCGACGCCGCGGAAAAACTCGCCGATCTGGTCGAGCGGACCGCGCTGGGGTAAGCCGCGCGAATGATCCAGCGTCGTCGCCCCGTTCCGTTCGAAATCGGCCCCGTGCACTTCATCGGCATCGGCGGCATCGGCATGAGCGGCATCGCCGAGATCATGATCCGTATCGGCTACACGGTGCAGGGCTCGGACCTGAAACCGAGCGCCAACACCGACCGGCTGGAAAAGCTGGGCGCGCGCATCTTCATCGGCCATGAGGGCGGTCAGGTCGAGGGCGCCTCGGCCGTGGTCTATTCGACGGCCGTGAAACCCGACAACCCCGAGATGGTCGCGGCCCGCGAGCGCCGGCTGCCGCTCGTCCGCCGCGCCGAGATGCTGGCCGAGCTGATGCGGCTGCAGTTCTCGATCGCCGTCGGCGGCACCCATGGCAAGACCACCACCACCTCGATGATCGCCACCCTGCTCGACGCCGGCGGGCTGGACCCCACGGTGGTCAACGGCGGGATCATCAACGCCTACGGCACCAACGCCAAGGTCGGCGAGGGCGACTGGATCGTCGTCGAGGCCGACGAGAGCGACGGCACCTTCCTGAAGCTCAAGTCGACTGTCGCGGTGGTGACCAACATCGACGCCGAGCACCTCGACCACTGGGGTGACTTCGACGCGGTCAGGAAGGGCTTCCAGGACTTCGTCGAGAACATCCCGTTCTACGGCTTCGCGGCCATCTGCGTGGATCACCCGGAGGTCCAGGCGCTCAGCGCGCGGGTCGAGAACCGGCGGCTGGTGACCTATGGGACGAACCCCCAGGCCGAGGTTCGGGCAACGCACATCGGCATGGGGCCGGACGGCGCGAAGTTCGACGTGCAGATCAGCCCGCGCGACGGCGAGCCGATCCGCTACGAGGGCCTGACCCTGCCGATGGCCGGGTTGCACAATGTCATGAACGCCTGCGCCGCCATCGCCGTGGCCCGGGAGCTCGGAGTCGACGCCGCGGCGATCCGCGCGGGGCTTGCGGCCTTCGGCGGGGTCAAGCGCCGCTTCACCACCACTGGCGTGGTCAAGGGTGTGCGGATCATCGACGACTACGCCCACCACCCGGTGGAGATCGCCGCCGTGCTGACCGCCGCCCGCGCCGTGACCGGCGAGGGCAAGGTCATCGCCGTGGTCCAGCCGCACCGGTTCACGCGCCTGCGCGACCTGATGGCCGAGTTCAGCGCCTGCTTCAACGACGCCGACGTGGTCATCGTGGCCGACGTCTACACCGCCGGCGAGACGCCGATCGACGGTGTCGACCGCGACGCGCTGGTCGAGGGCCTTCGTCGCTACGGCCACCGCCGCGCGATCCCGCTCGAAGGGCCCGCGGCCCTGGCCGCGATGGTCAGGGACGAGGCGAAGGCCGGCGATATCGTCGTCCTGCTCGGCGCGGGCGACATCACCAGCTGGGCCTACGCCTTGCCGGGTCAGCTGGAGGCGCTGGCGTGAGGTCGTGCGTCCTTCGACACGGCCCTGCGGGCCTGCTCAGGATGACGTGCGCCTGTGACGGTGCGCCCCTTCACGTCATGGTGAGCAGCGCGAAGCGCGTGTCGAACCACGCAGGAACGCGCCCATGACCTGGCGCGACGCGCTTCCGACGGTCCGCGGCAAGCTGTTGTTCGACGAGCCGCTGGGGCCGTTCACCTGGTTCCGCGTCGGCGGGCCGGCGGACGTGGTGTTCCTGCCGGAGGACGAGGCCGACCTCGCTGGTTTCCTGAAGGCCCTCGACCCGGCGGCGCCCGTGATGGCCATCGGAGTCGGCTCCAACCTGCTGGTGCGCGACGGCGGGGTCGAGGGCGTGGTCATCCGGCTGGGCCGGGGCTTCAACACCGTCGAGACGCTCGGCGACAGCCGGATTCGCGCCGGCTCGGCCGTTCCGGACGCCATTCTCGCCCGCAAGGCGGCCGAGGCGGGCATCGCCGGGCTGGAGTTCTACGCCGGCATCCCCGGGACGGTGGGCGGGGCGGTGATCATGAATGCCGGCTGCTACGGCGCCGAGACGGTCAACGTCCTCGAGTCTGCCCGGGTGATGGACCGCACGGGCGCGGTCCGTGACATGCCGCTGGCCCAGCTTGGCTACACCTACCGCCACAGCGCGATCCAGGACGGCGACCTCGTCGTGCTCGGCGCGACCTTTCGCGGGACCCCCGACGGGCCCGCCGCGATCAAGGCCCGCATGGCCGAGATCACCGCCCGCCGTGAAACCACCCAGCCGATCCGCGAGAAGACCGGCGGCTCGACCTTCAAGAACCCGCCCGGCCATTCGTCCTGGAAGCTGGTCGACGAGGCCGGCTGGCGTGGAAAGCTGTTTGGCGGGGCGATGTTCTCGCCCCTGCACAGCAACTTCATGATCAACACCGGCGAGGCCACGGCCGCGGATCTGGAAGGCCTCGGCGAGGCTGTCCGCGCGGCTGTCATGGACCGGACCGGCGTCTCGCTGGAGTGGGAAATCAAACGCGTCGGCAAACCCCTGCCGTCGAAGGAGTAGACCAATGCGCCGCGTCATCCTGTTCACCGCCCTGACCCTGCTGTGCACCTCGGCCTGCGCGGCCGACCCCGCCGTGGCCGCGCCGTCCGCCGACACCGCGGCGACGCTGAGGGATCGCGCCCTGACCGACACCACCGCCTGGACGGTGCTGGAGGACCTGACCAGCGAGGTGGGGCCGCGCCTGGTCGGCTCTCCGGGCATGGCCCGGGCGAAGGAGTGGGCGGTGAAGACCTTCACCGACATGGGCTTCACCAATGTGAAGGTCGAGGAGTTCGCCAAACCGAGCTGGATCCGGGGCCCCGAGTCGGCCGCGATCGTCGGTCCCTACCCGTTCCAGCTTTCGATCATCGGTCTCGGCCGCACGGTTCCCACGCCGGCCGGGGGCATCGAGGCCGAGGTCGCGGTGTTCCCCTCCTACGCCGCCCTGCTGGCCGCGCCGATGGGCTCGCTGAAGGGCAAGATCGCCGTGGTCACCCAACCGATGACCCGAACCCAGACCGGCGAGGGCTACGGGGCCGCAGGCATCGTCCGGCGTTCGGGCGCGTCGGAGGCGGCCAAACGCGGGGCGGTGGCCTTCCTGATGCGTTCGGTCTCGACCTCGGACTCGCGCCTGCCGCATACGGGCGTGCTGGGCTACAGCGATGACGCGCCGAAGATTCCGGCCGCGGCCCTTGGCGTTCCCGACGCCGAGCTGATCGAGCGGCTGGCCGCCCGCGGTCCGGTGCGGATTCGCATGAGTCTGGCCTCGACCATCGATCCAGACGGGGTCGCCTGGAACATCTCCGGCGAGATTCGCGGCAGCGGCAAGCCGGAGGAGGTGATCGTCATCGGCGGCCATCTCGACAGCTGGGACCCCGGCACGGGCGCCATCGACGACGCGGCCGGGATCGCCATCACGGCCGCCGCGGCCAAACTGATCGGCGACCAGCCGAAACACCCGCGGCGCACGATCCGCGTGGTCATGTGGGGCTCGGAGGAGTCGGGCGGGTCCAGCGAAGCCTATCTCGAGGCGCACAGGGCCGAACTGCCCAACATCGTCATGGCCAGCGAGAGCGACCTTGGCGCCGATCGGATCTACACCCTGATGCTGCCCAAGGACGCCCTCAAGGCGCCGGCCCTGGCCGGCCTGTCGACGGTTCTGGCACCGCTCAAGATCTTCGTTTCGCGCGACCCGGCGCCGTTCGGCGGTTCGGACGTGGAAGGCCTGCAGGAGGCCGGTGTTCCGGTCTTCACCCTGCGCCAGGACGCCAGCCGCTATTTCGACCTGCACCATTCGGCCGACGACACGATCGACAAGGTCGATCCGGCCCAGCTGAACCAGAACGTCGCCGCCTGGGCGGCGCTGCTGTGGATGCTGGCCGACACCGACACCGATTTCCGCGCGCCGACCGCCGCGCCCTAGACCCCGTCCGGGGTTCTGGACGGAAACTCCACGCGATGGCGGCGCCGGCTTAACAACCGGCCGCTATCGCGGCTAAAGCACTGCGACCCATTTCGGAGCCCTGAATGTCCCTTCCCCTGGCTGGCCGCCACGTGGCCGTTCTGCTCGGCGGCCTGTCCTCCGAGCGCGAGGTCAGCCTCGTGTCCGGCGCCGCCTGCGCCACCGCGCTGGAGACCCTGGGGGCCAGGGTCACCCGCGTCGATGCAGGTCGCGACCTGGCCCAGGTGCTGACGGCGCTGAAACCCGACGTCTGCTTCAACGCCCTGCACGGCGCCTGGGGCGAGGACGGCTGCGTCCAGGGCGTGCTGGAGACCCTCGCCATACCCTACACCCACTGCGGCGTGCTGGCGTCCGCGCTGGCCATGGACAAGGCCAAGTCGAAGGCGGTGCTCGCCGCCGCCGGCGTGACGGTGCCGGGCGGGGGTTTGTACAACCGCTTCGATGCGGCACAGCGTCACGTCATCCCGCCGCCCTATGTGGTCAAACCCAACGCCGAGGGCTCATCTGTCGGCGTGTTCCTGGTCTTCGACGGGGCCAACCAGCCGCCACAGGAAATCGTCGCCCCAAGCTGGACCTTCGGCGAGGAGGTGATGATCGAGCCCTATATCGACGGGCTCGAACTGGCGGTCGCGGTCCGCGACGGCAAGGCCCTGACGGTCACCGAGATCGTCCCGCGCACCGGATTCTACGATTACGACGCCAAGTACGCCGAGGGCGGGTCGGAGCATGTGGTGCCGGCCCGCATGCCGCCCGAGGACTTCGACCGGGCCCTGCGCATGGCCGAGCTCGCCCACGCCGCCCTTGGTTGCCGGGGTGTGACCCGAAGTGATCTTCGTTATGACCCCGTTAAGCGTCTTCTGGTCCTGTTGGAGGTCAACACGCAACCCGGAATGACGCCGACTTCTCTGGTTCCCGAGCAGGCGGCCCATCTGGGAATGGCGTTCGATCAACTGGTGCTCTGGATCGTGGAGGACGCGTATGCCCGCGACATTGCGGGGGGCGGGGCGAGGTAACGCCAGGCCCAGGGCCAAAGCGCCCGTCAGTCCGGGAAAACCCCGCGCCTCCGCAAAGGGGCCCCAGTCCGCGGCCAAGCTGCGCGCTGCGCGTGGCGTCGGCCTGCCGCCCAGGCTGGCCATCGCCGTGGCCGGGCTGGTGTTCGGCGTCGGCGTGGTCGCCACCCTGGCGACCGGCAACCGCGCCG
>DAORNX010000038.1:7687-11151 GCA_035441225.1 Caulobacter sp. | reverse complement strand
ACTGACGGCAGGAAGCCAGGTGGGCTGAAGGGGACGCTGGCCGGCGCGAGACGCGCGTTCGGCGGGGCTGGCGGCCGGGCCCTGTCGATCGTCGGCGACCGGTTTTCGATCACCGGCGAGGATGGCGTGTTCCTCTGCAGCGCCAAGGTGCGCGAGCGGGTAGCCGCCCGCTCGGCCGCCCGGGCAATGGCGGCGACGGCGCCTGCGGGTAGCACGATCGGGGCGGTCCGACCGGCGCTCGGCCTGGCCGCCTTCGCCGACGTCAAGGGCGATTTGCGGCCCGAATTGTTCCGTATGGAGCAGACCCAGGCGCACCTGCAGCGGATCGTCGATCGGATCGCCTCGGCCTGGCCCTACCCCGACGCGCCCAGGCCGAGGGTGCTGGTCAGCGCTGGCATGGCGTTCAATGCCATGGCCACCGCGGACAACACGATCGTGGTGATGGTGGGAATCTTCGCGCCCGGTGAGGACGAGACGGAAAGCGGCCTGCGCGACACCGACCTCTATTGGCTCCTGGCACATGAGTACGCGCACATCGCGCTCGGCCACACGGACAAGGCCGAGTCCATCTATGGCCAGGTTCGCCTGCTCAACAGCATGGCCACGGCCTATATGAGCGGGGCGCAGCTGACGTCCAGCCTGCAATACAGCCAGGCGAACGTGCAGGACCCGGAGCTCGGCGACCGCATCGGCATCGCCCAGCGCGCCCATGACAACCTGCGCTTCATCACCAAGTCGATGGTCGAGCCCGCCTGGGGACGTACCAATGAGGACGAGGCCGACACCGCCGGCACGGACCTCATCACCTCGCTCGGCTACTATCCCCAGTTCGCCTACACCGCGATACGCTTCGAGAAGTCCGACAAGGCTTGGAGCGATCGGGTCAAGGCGGCCCAGGCATCGATCGACAAACGCGTGGGCGGCCTGGTGTCCGACCCCAAGTTCCAGTCGGCCGTCGATGCGGGCGACACGGGCGCCGCCTTCGGCGCGGTCGGCGAAAGTATCAAGAAGGGGCTCTACGACTTCGCTCGCCAGTGGCTGCTCGACTACCTGACGCGCGACCATCGCAGCGCTGAGGCCCGCGAGCAGGGTCTCGACCGCTACAAGGAGACCGCCTACGTCAAGGCCGGGCTGACGCCGGAACCCCGGCCCCTCCGGGAGGAGGTCGACAGCCTGGTGCGCTCGGCCGAAGTCAGGGAGGCCCTGGTCGCGGCCGCCGCGGCGGCGGCCTGTCAGGATGCGCTGGCCAACGCCGATGTCGCCGCGGCCCGAACCGAGATCACCAAGGCGATGGCCACCCGCTACCGTCGCGAAGCCTATATCCGATTCTGGGCGGCCCGCGTGGCGGTTGACTCCGGCGACCTGGCCGGCGCCATCACCCATCTGGAGGCGGCGCGCGTGGCGCCGAACATCTCGCCGATGGCCTACCGCGAACTGGCCAAGCTCTACACGGGCTCTGGCCAGGTGACGAAGGCCCGGACCATCATCGCAGAGGGTCGCACCCGGACGGGCGACAGCGACTACTTTCTGCCCGAGGACGTCCGCATCGCCGCCCGCGCTGGAGACAGGGCGGTCATCGCGACGCTGATGAAGGCCTGCCGTGCGACCCGGCGGGAACAGATCGCCATCGAATGCACCGAGGCGCTGCTCGATCTGGACTGGGAAAAACTGACGCCGGCAGCCCGGAAGGAGGCCATGCAGTACGCGCGTTGGGGCGAACTGGGACTGATCGCGACCGATCGGTGATCTGCCGGCATTCGGCAGCTCTGGGGGGCCGATCTACGGCTTCGTCCCGTCCCGCAGGCGGCGTCGGCCGCCGAGGGCTTCGGGCCGGTTGAGCTCGCTGCGGAACTCGTCGCGCCGCTCATGGATCGAGGCGATGACCAGGCCCATCGGCACGCCGATGTCGACCAGCGCCGCCTCCGACAGCTGCAGCGAAGCCTCGATGGTCTCGGGCACCGCGTCGGTCGCGCCCAGTTCGTAGAGCCGCTTGGCGTGGCGGGCGTCACGGGCCCGGGCGACGATGGTCAGGTCGGGACGCAGCTCGCGCGCCGTGGCGACGACCACCTCGGCGCCCTCGGGATTGTCCATCGTGACGACCACGGCCGGGGCGCTGTCCAGGCCGCAGCGGCGCAGGAACTCGGCCCGCGAGGCGTCGCCGTAGAAGATCGCCACCCCGGCGCGCCGTCCGGCCTCGACCAGCTTCGGATCACGCTCGGCGGCGACCCAGCGGATGTCGTGGCGGCCGAGCATGTCGCCGACCAGCCGGCCGACCCGGCCATAGCCGACCACCAGCACGGCCGGCTCGTCGGTCGACAGAGGCGGCTCGACCGGGGTGCTGGTCGCCGGATTGGCTCCCGGACGACCGCCCAGTCTCGCGCCGAGGGCCGCCAGGGCCGGGATGCAGAACATGGTCAGGGTCGAGGCCACCAGCACCGTGCGACCGACCTCGCGGTCGACCAGGCCGCTGTTCATCGCCGTGTCGAGGATCACGAAGGCGAACTCGCCTCCCGCCGCCAGCAGCAGGCCCGCTTCAAGCGCCTTGCGCGGCTTGAGCCCGAACAGCAGCCCGAGGAGGAACACCACCCCGCCGGTCAGGATCAGCGCCCCGAGCGCCATGCCGAGGATCAGCGCCGGCTTCTGGAACAGCAGCGACAGGTCGAGACCGATGCCGATCGACAGAAAGAACAGGCCCAGCAACAGGCCCTTGAACGGCTCGATGGTCACCTCGACCTCGTGCCGGTACTCGGTCTCCGCCAGCAGCAGGCCGGCGACGAACGCGCCCAGGGCCATCGACAGGCCGGTCAGGGCCGCGACCAGGCCCGCGCCGATGACGATCAGCAACGAGGCGGCCATGAACAGCTCCTCGCTCCTGGCCCGGGCCACCGACTTCATCATCGGTCGCAGCAGCAGCCGGCCGAACACCACCAGGGCCAGCAGGCCCAGGGCGGCCGGCGCGAAGGTCAGCAGCATCTTCGGCGAGAACAGATCGCCGCCGCCCTGGCTGCCGATCACCGTCAGGGTGATCAGGATCGGGGCCACGGCCAGGTCCTGGAACAGCAGCACGGCGAAGGTCGCACGGCCCGCCTGGCTGTGCTGGCGCTTGCTCTCGGCCAGCAGCGGCATGACCATGGCCGTCGAGGACAGCGCCAGCGCCGCGCCGATGGCCACGGCCGCCTGCAGCGGCTGGCCCAGCAGGGTGGCGATGGTGGCGATGGCGGCCGAACAAAGGGCCACCTGCAGGGCGCCCATGCCGAACACGAAGCGCCGCATCAGCCGCAACCGCTCCCAGCTCAGCTCCAGCCCGATCATGAACAGCAGGAACACGACCCCGAACTCGGCCAGCTGGGCGACGTCCTTCGGATTGTCGATGGTCACGGCGCCGAGCCAGGGCAGCGATCCGGCCAGGGCCCCCAGGCCGGACGGACCCAGCACCACCCCGGCGCCGAGAAACCCCAGGATCG
>DAORNX010000038.1:7364-7677 GCA_035441225.1 Caulobacter sp. | reverse complement strand
CCCGCCAGCGGCGGAACAGGGGCACGACCACGCCCGCCGTCGCCAGGAACAGGACCACGTCCTTGTACTCGCCGGGAGAGACTTCCGCCGCCATGCCGCCTCCAGATTGCCGAGGGTGCCATATGAGGACCTGCGGGGCGCTTGCGGAACCCCGCGCGGCGGCGTAGTCCGCCGACATGCGCAGTCGCCGCCCCGTCCGGCCGACCCCGCGCCGCGGCGCCCTGACCGCGGCGCTGGCCCTGCTCGCACTCTGCGTCCAGCTGCTGATCCCGGCGGCATCCCTTGCCACGGAAACGAAAAGCGACGTCCGCAC
>DAORNX010000038.1:4444-7289 GCA_035441225.1 Caulobacter sp. | reverse complement strand
CGCGGCCTGCGGGTGCCCCCGTTGGTGTTCTCGGCGAACGAGGCGCTCGCCCTGCCCGTTCGCTACCCGGCCGAATCGCGCCTCGCTCCGGTCGACGGGCCCGATCGCCTGCCCGGCGCCCGCGCGCCGCCCCGGCCACACTCGACCGGACCGCCCTCCCTCCAGAACGCCTGACCCCTTCGCGGGCGCGCCGACACGCGCCCTGTCAGACCCTTCTGGAATTCACCGCACATGACCATGAACCAGGGCGCGCGCCTGCGCGCCATGCTGCTCGGCGCGAGCTGTCTCGCCGCGCCCGCTCTCGCCCACGCCACCGACGCGCCGACCACGGTCGACAGCGTCATCGTCACCGCCAATCCGGACCCGGAAGACCCCGCCGTTGTCGCCGACGCCCGCAGACGCCTGTCGCGCACGCCCGGCGCGGTGTCGGTGATCTCGGCGGAATCATTCACCAGCCGCGAGTCCCTCGCCTTCGACGACATGCTGCGCGACGCGCCGGGCGTCTATGCCCAGCGCAAGTGGGGCGGCGACGTGCGCATCTCGATCCGCGGATCGGGCATCGGCAACGCCAACCACAACCGCGGCCTGCTGCTGGCCCAGGACGGCGTGCCGTTGAACGAGGCCGACGGCTACGGCGACAGCCAGATCGCCGATCCTCTGTCCACGCGCTTCATCGAGATCTATCGCGGCGGCAACGCCCTGCGCTTCGGCGGCTCGCTGCTCGGCGGGGCGATCAACATGGTCACCCCCACCGGCGCGACGGCGGGCTTCGAACAGCAGGTGCGCATCGACGGTGGTTCCTACGGCCTGCTGCGCGAGAACATCGCCCTCGCCCGTCGGTCAGACGACTGGGATGTCTACGTCTCCGGCACGAACCAGACCGCCCAGGGCTGGCGGTCGCAGAGCCAGCAGAACATCCAGTTCGGTTCGCTGAATCTCGGCCGGTCGTTCGGCGAGGATCGCGAGGTGCGGCTGATCGTCAACGGCTCGAACATCAACCAGGAAATCCCCGGCGCCCTCACCCGGTCCCAGTTCCAGGCCGATCCGAGCCAGACAGCGCCGGCCAACTACGCCAACGACCAGGGCCGCAACCAGCGCGGCCTGCGCGCCTCGCTGCGCACCCGCTGGCGGCTCGGCGACAGCACGCTGTTCGAGGGCGCGGTCTATGGTCTGTGGAAGGACCTGGACCATCCGATCTTCCAGGTCATCGACCAGCAGAGCCGCAACTGGGGCGCCTTCGGTCGCCTCGACTGGCAGGGCGAGATCGCCGGGATGAAGGCTGACGCCTGGGCCGGCCTGTGGCTGCGCACTGGCGACCTGGACTCGAACTTCTACGTCAATGTGAAAGGCCATCGCGGCGCGCCCCGTTCACGCACCCTGCAGAACGCCGACGCCGCCGACCTGTTCGCCGAGGGCCGGCTGTTCGTCTCCGACCATCTCGCCCTCGTCGGTGGCGGGACCTGGGGCCGGGCCGGCCGCGACTACCGGAGTTTCGCCCTGCCGGGCGTCGCCGGAACCTTCAACCTGACGGCCAGCCGGGACTACGACTGGTTCGCGCCGCGCGTCGGCCTGCTGTGGCAGGCCGAGGACGGCGCCCAGCTGTTCGCCAACCTGACCAAATCGGTCGAGCCGCCGAATTTCGGGTCGATGTCGCCCACCGGAACCGGGTTCGCCCCGGTTGAGGCCCAGGAAGCCTGGACGGCGGAAGCCGGCGCGCGGGGCCGGCGCGGCCCGTTCACCTGGGACGTCACGCTCTACCGCGCGGTGCTTGACAGGGAGATGCTGCAGTACACGGTCGCGCCGGGCATCCCGGCCTCGACCTTCAACGCCGACCGCACGATCCACCAGGGGCTCGAGGCGGCGGTGGACT
This sequence comes from Caulobacter sp., assembly GCA_035441225.1. GTDB lineage: Bacteria > Pseudomonadota > Alphaproteobacteria > Caulobacterales > Caulobacteraceae > Caulobacter. The sequence goes on along the minus strand of DAORNX010000038.1, from coordinate 5,419 downwards.
GGCGCTTCCTGCCGCGGTGGCGGCTGCGCCAGACCTGGACCTGGTCGGACTTCCGCTTCGACGGCGACAGCCAGTACGGCGACAACCGCCTGCCGATCGTGCCCGAGCATTTCTATCGGGCCGAGCTGCGCTACGACGCGCCGTCCGGCTGGTTCATCGCCCCGTCGGTCGAATGGTCGGCGTCCGACATCGAGGTCGACTACGCCAACACCACCACGGCCCCCGCCTACGCCATCGCGAACCTGAACGCGGGCTGGGCCGTGAGGGACGGCCTGTCGCTGTTCGTCGACGCCCGCAACCTGACTGACGAGGCCTACGTCTCCAACGTCCAGGCGGCTGTCCTCGCCGGACCGGCCACGGCGGCCTACTGGCCCGGCGACGGCAGGTCGCTGTTCGCCGGCCTGACGGTCTCGTTCTAGCCCAGAGGGCGGCGGCGCGACCCGCCGCCGCCCGTCCGGAGATCCTCCCATGTCCGCCGAAGAGCCCCCGCCGGGCGCGAGCCGCCTCTACCGAACGATCTGGCGCTGGCATTTCTATGCCGGCCTGATCTGCCTGCCGTTCTTCATCCTGCTCGCCAGCACCGGCGCGCTCTACCTGTTCCGCGACGACCTGGCGCCGCTGCTGGAACATCGGCGACTGGTCGTCGAGGCGACCGCGGCCCCCTCGCTGCCGCCCGAGGTCCTCATCGCCCGGGCCCTGGCCGCGCAGCCCGGAACGCCGATTCGCTTCACCCCGCCCCCGGCGCCGGACCGCTCGGCCGAGGTCGGCATCCGCGACGGCCGGGGCGAGGTCGTCTCGGTCTTCCTCGTCCCCTCGACAGGCCGGGTGCTCGACAGGGTCGCCGACGACCAGCGGCCGATGACCCTGATCAGCCACATCCACAGCCTCGAGATTCTCGGCAAGGCGCCCAACCTGGTCATCGAGGTGGTCGCCGGCTGGGCCATCCTGCTGGTCGCCTCGGGCGTCTTCCTGTGG
>DAORNX010000038.1:0-4397 GCA_035441225.1 Caulobacter sp. | reverse complement strand
CGGGTCTGGTGGCGCGACCTGCACGCCGTCACCGGCGCCTTCGCCTGCGCCATCCTGCTGTTCCTGGCCGTCACCGGCATGCCCTGGTCAGGCTACTGGGGCGAGAATTTCCGGCGTCTGGTCAATGACTCCGGCCTCGGCATGCCGGCCGGGCTCAAGGCGACGACGGTGGCGTCCGACGCGGCCCTGGCGGCGACCAGGGCCGGCTCATGGACCATGGACCGGGCGGCCGTCCCGACCGTCCCGGCCGCCACCCTCCGCCCGTTGCCGATCGCCGCCATCATGGCCGAGGCCAGCCGGCGCGGCGTCGCTCCCGGCTATGTGGTGCGCCTGCCGGGCTCGGCCGGCGGGGTCTACACGATCCAGAGCTATCCGCGTCAGGCGACCGGCCAGAGGGTCATCCATCTCGACCAGTATACCGGGCGGGTCATCGCCGACCTTGGCTTCAGGGACTACGGCCCGGTGTCGAAGGCCGTGGAATGGGGCATCGCCGTGCACACCGGCGGCCAGTTCGGGCGGGTCAACCAGCTGGTCATGCTGGCGGGATGCCTGGCCATCGTCACCCTGAGCATTTCGGCCGCGGTGATGTGGTGGCGTCGCCGGCCTGCGGGACGATTGGCGGCTCCGCCCGCCCAGCCCCGGGGCTTGAGCGCCTTCGCGCTTTTCGCCCTGGCGATCGGTCTGGTCCTTCCGCTGCTCGGCCTGTCGATTCTGCTGGCCTTCGCCGTCGATGGGCTTGCGTCAAACACCCTGAAACTGAAACACGGTCTCTAGCTCGAAAGGCTCTTCATCATGCGCCTCGCGCCTCTCCTCGCCGCCCTGCTGCTCGCCGCCTGCTCGCCCGCGAAACCGCCCGCCTACAGCAGCGCCGGCATCGCGGTCGCCGAACCGTTCAGCCGGCCTGCCCCCGCCGGCGGCACGGGAGCCGGGTTCTTCTCGGTGACCAACAACAACAGCGGTCCTGACGTACTGATCGCCGTGGAATCCCCGGTCGCCGCGAGGGTGCAGATGCACGAGACCTCGACGGCCGGCGGCATGATGCGGATGGAGGAACTGAAGGACGGCGTGCGGTTCAAGGCCGGCGAGACCGTCGACTTCAAGCCGGGCGGCAAGCATGTGATGTTCATCGACCTGGCGCGACCATTGAAGGCCGGCGACCGCATTCCCGCCACGCTGGTGTTCCGCAATGCCGGGCGCGCGCCGATCGAACTGGTGGTGCGCGGAGCCCCTTCCCGCGGCATGGCCGGCATGGCCAATCACGACCACTGACCGCCACTTCCCGGAGCCACCCATGAAGCCCTTCGCCATCGCCGCCGCCCTGACCCTGCTGGCCGCCCCCGTGCTCGCCGCCTCCTCGACCATCGAGGTCGCCCAGGCATGGTCCCGCCCTGCCCCCCAGGGCGGCAATGGCGCCGGCTACGCCGTGATCACAAACCATGGAGCGACCGCCGACACGCTGGTCGCCGCCAGCAGCCCGGTCGCCGCCCGCATCGAGATCCACGAGTCGATGATCATGGGCGGACAGGCGATGATGCATCCGCGGCCCGGCGGCCTGCCGGTTCCGGCCGGCGCGACCGTCGCCCTCAAGCCCGGCGGCTGGCACATGATGCTGATGGGGCTGAAGCAGCCGCTGAAGGCCGGCGACCAGTTCCCGGCGACCCTGACCTTCAGGAAGGCCGGCAGGATGACGGTGCAGTTTTCGGTCCAGGCGACCGCGCCGGCGAACTGACGGACGGACAGGCCGCTGACGCCGGGTCACGCGTTGACAGGGCCTTCCTGAACGCCGCTAACTTGCGTGGGCGCCCGGTCAGAGGCGCATTCGGGAGAGCGCGCATGTCCGGCTGGAATTTCGCCGATGTCTGGGAAGAGATCGCCGCGGCGGCGCCGGACCGCCCCGCCCAGATCCGCGGCCAGCGGGTCATCAGCTGGGGCGATTTCGACCGCCGGGCCAACGCCCTGGCCGCCCATCTGCTGAAGGCCGGCCTCGGCCATCAGGCCAAGGTCGCGGCCTATCTCTACAACGCGCCCGAGTACCTCGAGACCTACTACGCCGCCTTCAAGGCCAGCCTCGCGCCGGTCAACACCAACTACCGCTACGAAACCGACGAGCTGCTCTATCTGTTCGACAACGCCGACGCCGAGGCGATCGTCTTCCATGCCGGCTTCGCGCCCAAGCTCGAGGCCATCCGCGATCGCCTGACCAAGGTGAAGTGCTGGATCGCGGTGGCCGACGGGGCCGCGCCGATCCCGGCCTGGGCCACGGACTACGAGAGCATCGCCGCGCCCGGCGCGGACCGCGTCGCCGGACCGCGGGGCCGCTCGGGCGACGACCTGCTGCTGCTCTACACCGGCGGCACGACCGGCATGCCCAAGGGCGTCATGTGGCGCCAGGACGACCTGTTCCAGGTGCTCGGCGCCGGCGGCAACGTGCTGGCGATGATCCCGCCGCTGGAGACACCGCACGAGGCCGGGGTGCGGGTGCGCACAGGCAGGGCCGGCGACCTGCACCTGCCGCCGCCCACGACGATGATCGCGGCCTGCCCGCTGATGCATGGCACGGCGCAGTTCGGCAGCTTCGGCGCCCTGACCGGCGGCGGCTGCATCATCACCCTGCCCTCGCAGCGCTTCTCCGCGGAGGAGCTGTGGGACGAGGTCCACCGCCTGCGGGCCAACAGCATCTCCATCGTCGGCCTGGCCTTCGCCGCGCCGATGCTCGAGGCGCTCGAGGCCAACCCGGGCCGCTGGGACCTGGGCTGCGTCACCCGCATCGGCTCGTCGGGCACGGTCTGGAGCTACGACAACAAGCAGGCCTTGCTGAAGCATCTGCCGCCCGGGGCCATGCTGATGGACAGCCTCGGTTCGTCGGAAGCGGTCGGCCTGGGCGGCTCGACCTCGGTGGCGGGCGCCGAGGCGACCACCGCCCAGTTCCTCGTCGGCCCCAACGCCGCGGTGTTCAAGGAAGACGGGACCCGCGTCGAGCCGGGCAGCGGCGAGCGCGGCCTGGTGGCTGTCGGCGGCTTCATCCCGGTCGGTTACTACAAGGATCCCGAGAAGTCGGCCAGGACCTTCCAGACCTTCGAGGGCCGCCGCTGGTCGGTCCCGGGCGACTTCGCCGAGGTCAACGCGGACGGGACGATCAAGCTGCTGGGCCGCGGCTCGCAGGTGATCAACACCGGCGGGGAGAAGGTCTTCCCCGAGGAGGTCGAGGAAGCGCTCAAGACCCACCCGCTGGTCCGCGACGCGGTGGTCGTCGGGGTGCCGGACGCCCGTTTCGGCGAGCGCATCTGCGCGGTGGTCGACGTCGGCGGCAACGTCGCCCCCCCGCTGACCGAACTGTCCGCCCACGTGCGTGGCCGGCTGGCGGACTACAAGGCCCCACGCGAACTGGTGGTGACCACCGTCCACCGCGCCGCCAACGGCAAGGTCGACTACAAGGCGGTGCGCGCCCAGGCCCTGGCGGCGCTGGGGGTTACAACCGCCTGAGTCCTCCCCACAAGGTGAGGAGGGGGACCACGCGGAGCGTGGTGGAGGGGTCAGCCCAGGCCTCGCCGGATCGTCCTGAATCCAGGGTGGGACCGCCGCGTTCGCGCTGCCCCTCCACCAGCCTCCGGCTGGTGCCCCTCCCCTCTGTCGAGGGGAGGATCCCGTGCCGTTTGACATAATTTCGATGTTTAGCTAAATGACGAGCATGAACAAGGTCTTCAAGGCCCTGGCCGATCCGACCCGCCGCCGGGTGCTCGAACTGCTGAGGCGCCGGCCGATGACGGCCGGCGAGCTGAGCGACCAGTTCCCCGTCTCGAAGCCGACCATGTCGGCCCATTTCGCTGTGCTGCGCGAGGCCGACCTGATCGACGCCCACAAACAGGGCGCGACCATCACCTACCAGCTCAAGCTGTCCGTGCTCGAGGACGCGCTGCTGGGCTTTTCACAGGTCTTCGGCATCGGCGTCGGGAACGCCGGGCCGGGGGGCGAGTCCGCCCCCGAATCCACGAAGGGAACACCGTCATGATCATCAGAAAGCTTGCCCCGGCAATCGCCCTCGCGGCCCTCATGCTCGCGGCCGCCGCCGGCCTCCGCTACGCCGAGGGCCTCGGCCTGCTGGGCCCGGACGGGGCGAAGCGGACCACGCAGGTCCTGATCGGCCTCATGCTGGCCGGCTACGCCAACCTTATGCCCAAGCAGATCGGCAAGGCCGGCGCTTCGCCGCTGGCGCTGGCCCGGACCCAGTCGGCGCTGCGCGTCGGCGGCTGGTCGCTGACGCTCGGGGGCCTTGTCTACGCCGGTCTGTGGGCCCTCGCGCCGCTGCCGGTCGCCGACACGCTCTCGATGATCGTGGTCGCCGGGGCGACGGCCCTGACGGCCGGATACGCGCTCTGGTCGTTCATGGCCTGCCGCGG
>DAORNX010000037.1:0-11184 GCA_035441225.1 Caulobacter sp. | reverse complement strand
GGCGCGGGGCGCGGCTGGACCGCCTCCGGCCCCGGCGCGAAGGTCGGCGCGCTGCTGGCCAGGTCGTCCTGCTTGTAGATCTGCAGGCCGGCGCTGTCGTCCTCGGGCTGGGCCTGAGCGGGCGGGGGGGCCTTGGTTTCGGCGACCACCGTCCCGACCGGCCGGGGCTGGTCGTCGGCGCCGCGTCGGCCGTCCTTGTAGAGCCAGAACCCGGCCCCCGCGACCAGCAGGACGAGGATGATCGCGCTGATCATCAGGGTCGAGGAGTTGGGTCCGCCGCCGCGCACGGGCCGCCGCGCGTCGAAGGTCAGCGGGGAGTCGGTCGGGGGCGTATAGGCGCCGCGATCGGGATCGGACATCAAGCAGGGCTCCAGGGAGCGGCGGATCGGACATCGCGGCGAATCGCGCGCCGACGGGGCCCAGTCTACCGAAGCGCGGCGCGCGGCCGCCAGAGCGGCAAGATCGCTACCGAACGGTTAATTTGCGGTTGCCGAACCGTTAACGCCGCGCGCCGCGCTCAGCTCCAGGTGTCCATCTGGAACAGCCGCCGGTGTTCCTCGATGGCGAACCGGTCAGTCATGCCGGCGATGTAGTCGCACACGACGCGGGCCCGGGCCCCGTCGTCGCAGTTCTGCGACAGGGCGAACCACTCGGTGGGCAGGACTTCCGGCTCGGCGTGGAACAGGGAGAACATGTCGGCCAGGATACGCCTGGCCTGGCTGCGGGTCCGGTTGACCTTCCAGTGGCGATACATCCGTTCCATCAGAAAGGCGCGCAGGCGGGCCAGGTCCTCGAGCATGTCGGGAGAAAAGGCCACCAGGGCGTGAGCCAGACCCCGCACGTCATCCGGCGAGCCGACGCCGGTCAGGGAGGCGCGGCGCAGGGTCTCGCCCATCACGTCGTCGATCATCGCCCCGATCATGCGGCGCACGGCCTCCAGCCGGGTCAGCCGCTCGTCGAGTTCGGGCCGTTCGGCCCGCACGCCGTGCAGGATCGGACCGATCAGGGGTACGTCGAGCAGTTCCTCAAGCCGGAACAGGCCGGCCTGCAACCCGTCGTCGACGTCGTGGTTGTTGTAGGCGATGTCGTCGGCGATCGCCGCGACCTGGGCTTCCGCCGACGCCCAGCTGCCGAGCCGCAGGTCCCACCCGGCGTCGAACTCACGCACCATGCTCCAGGATGGCCGGTCGAGCTTCCCGGTCACCGGGCCATTGTGCTTGACCACGCCTTCAAGCGTTTCCCAGGTCAGGTTCAGGCCCTCGAAATCGGGATAGCGATGCTCGAGCTTGGCGACCACCCGGAAGGTCTGGACATTGTGGTCGAAGCCGCCCCACGGCTTCATGCTGTCGTCCAGCTGGTCCTCGCCGGCGTGGCCGAACGGGGGGTGGCCAAGGTCGTGGGCCAGGGCGACGGTCTCGGCCAGGTCGTTGTCGAGCCCCAGCGCGGTGGAGATCGACCGGGCGATCTGGGCCACCTCGAGCGAGTGGGTCAGCCGCGTGCGGTAGTGGTCCCCCTCGTGGGCCACGAAGACCTGGGTCTTTTCCTTCAGCCGACGGAAGGCGGTGCTGTGAATGATCCGGTCACGGTCGCGGGCGAACGGCGTGCGCGTGCGGCTCTCCGCCTCGGGATGCCGCCGGCCCCGGGACAGGCCGGGATTCTCGGCATAGGGCGCGCGCGGCGGAGGCGAGAACGGATGCGGCATCGAGCGGCCCAGTGTCGATCGCCCCTTTTCCCGGGGCGCGGGGTTGCACATATAGGACGGGAGAGAGTTTTCCACAGCCATGACTGATACCGCCGTCACCCTGTCAGAGCCCGCCGCCCGCCGGATTCGCGCCATCGCGGAGGCCGAGGGCCGTCCGTTGATGCTGCGCGTGGCGGTCGACGGCGGCGGATGCTCGGGTTTCCAGTACCGCTTCGACCTCGTCGAAGCCGGCGAGGACGACGATCTGCGCATCGAACGGGACGGGGTCGCGGCCCTGGTCGATCCGTTCTCGCTGGCCATGCTCAAGGGGTCGGTGATCGATTTCGTCGATGAACTGGCCAGCGCCGAGTTCCGCGTCCGCAATCCGAACGCCAGATCCAGCTGCGGCTGCGGCGTCAGCTTTTCCATCTGACATCGACGATGACGGCGCCCCCGGAGCGCCGCTTGATTGGCGCTTGAAATTAGCGAAATCGCTAATTAGCTTCATGCCTATGAACTCGCTGTTCAAGGCCCTGGCGCACCCGGCTCGCCGCCGCATCATCGAGATGCTGCGAGCCGGGCCGCTGACCTCCGGCGACATCGCCGCGCGGTTCGACATGGCCTGGCCGACCGTCACCGGCCATCTCAACACCCTGAAGGACGCCGGCCTGGTCGACGTCGAGCGCGAGGGGGCCTCGATGCGCTACCGCCTGAACATTTCCGCCGTCGAGGAGGCCCTGGCCTTCCTGATGGAAATCGCCGGAGCCGGGTCGCCCCTCTTCGCCGGGCGTCCCGTCCAGGAGAAGTCCCCATGAGCCGCCTTCCCCGCCCCGCCGTCCTGATCGCCGCCGTTGGCCAGGCGGCGGCGGGTGTCCTCCTGTGGCGGTTTGGACCCCACGGACCGATCCCGATGCATTTCAGCGTCGGGGGGACGATCGATCGCTATGGCGACCGGAGCGAGGCCGCCCTGCTGGTCGGCGGCATGGCGCTGCTGACCCTGGCCGGCGGCGCGGCCCTGGGCTGGAGTGGTCGGCGGCGTGAGGCCGACGACGCCCGCCGCCGCGGGCTTGGCGTCGCCCAGGGGGTGCTGATCGCCGCGACGAGTGCGATCGTCACCCTGCAACTGGCCATGGCGACCCTGGGAACGGACGGGACCATTTCGCCGCAGCGCCTGTCGCTCATCGGCATCTGCACCATCCTGACGGTCATCGGCGCCGCCATCGGCAAGGTCGCGCCCAACGCCCTGGTCGGGGTGCGCACGCCCTGGAGCCTCAACAGCCGGCTGGCCTGGGAGAAATCAAACCGCCTCGCCGGCCGCCTGTTCTTCTGGGGCGGGCTCGTCGGCCTGGTCGTCGCGCCGGCGCTGCCCGAGCCACAGGGCCACGGTCTTGTCATCGCCGGCGTCCTGCTCGCCGCCGCCGTCTGCGTCTTCGAAAGCTGGCGCGTCTGGCGTTCCGATCCCCAGCGCCGCATCGTCTAGGAGCAGGCATGTCCCTTCGTCTTCTCGCCATGGCGGCGACAATCACCCTCGCCGCCGGCGCCGCCCGGGCCGCCGCCCCGGTGGAGACCTTCCTCGAGATTCCCGGCGGACCTGGCCCTCTGAAGGGTACGATGCTGGCCCCGGCGGAGCCCCCCCCCGGACCTGTTGTGCTGATCCTGGCCGGCTCCGGCCCGACCGACCGCAACGGCAACAACCCGCTTGGCGTCGCCGGTTCGAGCTACCGGCTGATGGCCGAGGGACTGGCCGCGCGTGGCGTGACCAGCCTGCGGGTCGACAAGCGCGGCATGTTCGCCAGCGGCGCGGCGGCGGCCGACGCCAACGCCGTGACCGTCGTCGACCTGGCCGGCGACGCCCATGCCTGGGCGGCGAAGCTGCGAGCCGAGACCGGCGCGCCCTGCGTCTGGCTGGAAGGCCATAGCGAGGGCAGCCTGGTGGCCCTGCTGGCGGCGCGCGACAGCCGGGACATCTGCGGACTGGTCCTGATTTCAGCGCCTGGTCGTCGGCTCAGCGACGTGCTGCGCGAGCAGTTGCGGTCGAATCCGGCCAACGCCCCGCTGCTCGATTCGGCCCTGCATGCGATCGACGAGCTGGAAGCCGGCCGGACGGTCGACACCGCCGGCATGCCCGCCCCCCTGCTCAACCTGTTTCACCCCAGGGTGCAGGGCTTCCTGATCGAGATGTTCCGCCATGATCCGGCGGCGCTGGCGGCGGGCTACGATGGGCCCATGCTCATCCTTCAGGGCGACGCCGACCTGCAGGTCTCGGTGGCGGACGCCGAACGGCTGGCGGCCGCGCACCCCGGCGCGAAGCTGGTGATCCTGCCCGGCGTCAACCACATCATGAAGACCGGATCCCGCGACCGGGCGGCGACCCGCGCAAACTACGCCGACCCGTCCCTGCCGCTGGCGCCGGGGGTGGTCGAGGCCATCGCCGCCTTCGTGAAAGCTCAGCCCGGTACGAACTGAAGCACGGTCACCGTGGCCAGCCCCCAGACCAGCGGCGCGCTGATCGCGGCCCAGGCCTGCGGTTCCCTCTGGCGACGCCACAGGACCCAGGCCACGAACGGCGCCACGATGCAGACGATCCAGAAGCCGATCATCAGCAGGAATCCCAGCCAGGCCAAAGGGTTGAGCAGGTTGCCGCGGGCATCGAAGATCAGCGGCGAGAACAGCGCCCCGACCGCGCCGAGCGGCATGAAGCCGGCGCAGGCCGCCGTCGCCGCGACCAGCAGGATCAGCCGGGTCCGGCGATCAATCATCTCGGTGGTCTTGAGCCCTCTCGCCATGGGCCCTAGCCTCGCGCGCCGCAGCCGGAGCCGTCAATGCGCCTCGCCACCTGGAATGTGAACTCGATCAACGCTCGCCTGGAAACTGTATTGGGCTGGTTCGAGGAAGCCTCGCCCGACGTCGCGGTGCTGCAGGAAATCAAGTGCGTCGACGAGAAGTTCCCCGCCGAGGCCTTCGAGCGGCTGGGCTACAACATCGCCGTCCACGGCCAGAAGACCTACAACGGCGTGGCCATGCTCTCGAAGACCCCGCTCGAGGATGTCCGCCGGGGTCTGCCTGGCGACGACGGCGACGATCAGGCCCGCTACATCGAGGCGCTGGTGTCAGGACCCCGGCCCGTGCGCGTGGCCGGCATCTACCTGCCCAACGGCAACCCGGTGGGCACCGAGAAGTTCGCCTACAAGCTCGCCTGGATGGAGCGCCTGCGGACCCACGCCATCGCGCTGCTGCGCTTTGAGGAGCCGCTGGTCATCGCCGGCGACTACAATGTCATCCCCCGCCCCGATGACGCCGACAAGCCCGATGGCTGGCTCGGCGACGCGCTGTTCCAGCCGGAGAGCCGCGCCGCCTACCGGTCGCTGCAGAACCTGGGCCTGACCGACGCCTTCATGCAGGCCGACGGCGGCGCGGGCGCCTACACCTTCTGGGACTACCAGGCCGGCGCCTGGCCGCGGAACCATGGCATCCGCATCGATCATGCCCTCCTCTCTCCCCAGGCCGCCGACCGGCTTGCGGGCGTGGAGATCCATCGCGAGGTGCGCGGGCGAGACAAGCCTTCGGACCACGTGCCGGTCGTGGTGGAGCTGAACCTGTGATCAAGCTGACCTTCTGCCTGACCCGCCGTCCGGACTTCACGCGAGAAACGTTCCAGGACTACTGGTTCAACACCCACGCGCCGCTGGTCGCCAGCGTCAGGGACGTGCTGCGCATTCGCCGTTATGTGCAGATGCACAGCTTCCCGCTCGAGGTCAGCGCTGACACCCGCGCATCCCGGGGCGGCCCCGAGGGCTATGACGGCGTGGCCGAACTCTGGTGGGACAGTTTCGAGGACATGGCCGCCACGGCCGGCGATCCGGCCGCGCGCGAGGCCGGCCGCATGCTGCTCGAGGACGAGAAGCGCTTTATCGACCTGACCCGCTCGCCGCTGTGGTGGGGCGAGGAGCGGGAGATCTTTTCGGCCTGATCGTCTCATCCGGGCCCGGCGCGCAAGGGCTGACGTTGCCCGGGACTCCCGCTAGCCTGCCGCCATGACCGACATGGCCCGCCTGTTTCTGCTCCTCGGGATCGCCGGCGCCGCCGTGACCTTCCTCGGCAGCCTGGCCATCTGGTTCCTCGACGAGCCGCGGCGCATCCGCCGCGCCCTGCGCCGGGTGCTGGACAGCGAGCCGGAATCCATGGTGCTGGCGCGTGGCCGCGGACGTGGCGCGGGTTTCTCGTTCCAGACCGGACTGGCCGCCGTCGCCTGGGATCGCGGGGCCTGGTGCCTGATCTACCGGCTCGACGAGCTGATCGGGGCGGAACTGATGGTCGACGGCCAGGTCGCCGCGCGCGTCTTTCGCGGCGAGCCCCGGCGGGCGCTGGATCAGCGCGTCTCCTCCGCTGACCAGATCACCCTGCGGCTGATCTTCGATGATCCTCGCAACCCGGATTTCGACCTGGACCTGTGGCTGCGCGGCGACGAGGCGCGGCGTGACGACTGGTCACCCCGGCTGGCGATCCAGGAGGCCAACAGCTGGCTGGCCCGGTGCGAGGCCATTCTCCGTCGGCCGCTCGCGCCCCGGCCCGCTCCTGTCGTCGCCCCGCCGCCGCCGCCTCCCGTCGCCGGGGCCAGCGCGACGGCCGACGATCCGCCATGGGACGACGTCGAGGACGACGAAGTCGACGAGCTCGACGACGCGCCGCCACGCCTTCTATAATTGACAGCGTAAATTGATGGGCGCAGGCTTCTCCCGCCGACCCTGGGAGGGATTGTCATGACCGGCCTGATCGCCGCCGCCGTCTTCTTCGTCCTGCTGCATCTGCTGGTCTCGGGCACCGGTTTGCGCGGCGCCATGGTTCGACGCATCGGCGAAGGTCCCTACATGGGACTGTTCTCCCTCGCTTCGGTCGGCGGCCTGGTGTGGCTGGGCTGGGCCTATGGACAGGTCAAGGGCGCCGGGCCTGTCTATTGGGATCTCGGCCCCGGCGCCAGGCACACGGCGGTGGCCCTGATGCTGCTGGCCCTGCTGCTGGCGGTTCCCGGGCTGCTCACGCCGAACCCGACCAGCGTCAAACAGGAAGGCGCGCTGGACAGGCCGGACGCGGTCAAGGGCATGCTGAGGATCACCCGCCACCCGTTCCTTTGGGGCGTGGCCATCTGGGCCTTCGCTCACCTGCTGGCCAACGGCGACCTGCCGGGCGTGATCCTGTTCGGTTCGCTGCTCGTGCTGGCGGTGTTCGGCACGGCCAGCATCGACGCCAAGCGCCGGAAGGCCCTGGGCGCAAAATGGGATGCCTTCGCCGGCCAGACCTCGGGCGTGCCCTTCGCGGCCATTCTCGGCGGCAAGCAGACGCTGGCGCTCGGCGAGATCGGCTGGTGGCGACTGTTGCTGGCCATCGTCGTCTGGGCCGCCCTGCTGTGGGGTCACCCGATCCTGTTCGGGGTCAACCCGCTGGGCTGACGCGAGGATTGATCCTGGTCATGGACCGGCCGGGCGGGATCCGGCAGCCGTTGCACATGGCCAGAACCGATACCGTCGACCTTCCCCTACCCTCTCCCTACGAGCGACTGGGCGGCGCGCCGGCCCTGCGCAAGCTGGTCGACGCCTTCTATGACGCCATGGACCGGGATCCGGCCGCGGCAGACATCCGCCGCATGCACCAGCCCGACCTTGGCCCGATCCGCGACAAGCTGTTCGACTGGCTGAGCGGCTGGTCCGGCGGGCCGCCGCTGTACAACGCCCGGCCCGACCGCGCCTGCATCATGTCGACCCATGCGCCCTACGTCATCGGCCCGGCCGAGCGCGACCAGTGGCTGGCCTGCATGCGGGGCGCCCTGGACAACGTCGCGCCGGAACCGGACGTGCGGGCCCTGTTCGAAACCGCCTTCGACCGGCTGGCGGACGGCCTGCGCAACCGCTGAGGGTCAGGCCAGCGCGAAATCGATCGCCGCCCGGGCGTGGATCTCGGCCGTGTCGAATACGGGAAGCGCCGAGTCGTCCGGAGTCGCCAGCAGGCCCAGCTCGGTGCAGCCGAAAATCACCGCGTCGGCGCCCTGCTCGCGCCGGCCCGCCTCGATCATCGCCAGCATGGCCGCCTTCGATTCCGGCAGGAACTTCCCGACCACCAGCTCGTCGAAGATGATCCGGTGCAGCTCGTCACGCGCGCCCTTGTCCGGGACCACCGTCTCCACGCCTCGCCCCGACAGGTGATCGCGCAGGAACGGCATCTCCATGGTGTAGCGGGTTCCGAGCAGCAGCGGCCGCCTCGCGCCCTCGGCCTTCAGGGCGTCCGCGGTGGCGTCGCCGATATGGATCAGTGGCAGGGCCGTCGCGGCGCGGATGTCCGCCGCCACGTTATGCATGGTGTTGTCCCCGATCAGCAGGCAGTCGGCGCCGCCGGCCTCGACCTGCTTCGCCGCCGCGACCAGATGCCCCGCGACCTCGTCCCATAGCCCGGCCGCCGCCGCCGCCTCGACCGGCGCGAAATCGACCGACACGAGGACCAGCTTCACCGAATGCCGGCCACCCAGCCGGTCGCGGACCATGCGGTTGAGCTGCTGGTAATAGTAGGCCGTGCTTTCCCAGCTGACGCCGCCGATCAGGCCGATGGTCTTCATCGGCTAGATATCCGCGTAGATATGTCGCTCGCCCTCGAAGCCCGGATGGGTCACCGCGCCCTTGTGCGCGGGACCGACCAGCTGGGCGAACTTCCAGATGGCGCCGTTGCCGTAGGGGGTTTCGCGCGGGGTCCAGGCGGCCTTGCGGCGGGCCAGCTCCTCGTCGCTGACCTCGATATCGATCGTGCCCTTGTGGGCGTCGATGTTGATGATATCGCCGTCCTGGACCAGGGCGATCGGGCCGCCCACGGCCGCCTCGGGGCCGACGTGGCCGATGCACAGGCCGCGCGTGGCGCCGCTGAACCGGCCGTCGGTGATCAGGGCGATGTTGCTGACGCCCTGGCCGTAAAGCGCGGCCGTGGTCGACAGCATCTCGCGCATGCCGGGGCCGCCCCTGGCGCCCTCGTAGCGGATGACCAGCACGTCGCCTTCCTTGTAGTCGCGCGCCTCGACGGCGGCGAAACAGGCGTCTTCGCCGTCGAACACCCGGGCCGGACCGCGGTGGACCTGGTGGGCCAGGCCCGCGACTTTCACGATACAGCCTTCCGGCGCGAGGTTGCCCCACAGCCCGACCAGGCCGCCGGTCGGCGACAACGGGTTGCTCACGGGCCGAATGACCTCCTGATCATCGCGCCAGACCACATCGGCGAGGTTCTCGGCCAGGGTCTTGCCGGTCACGGTCATGACGTCGCCGTGCAGGTAGCCGCCCTCGAGCAGGGTCTTGAGCAGCATCGGCACCCCGCCGGCCTCGCCCATGTCCCTGGCCACGAACCGGCCGCCGGGCTTGAGATCGGCGATATAGGGGGTGCGCGCGGCGATCTCGGCGAAGTCCTTGAGGGTGAAGTCGACGCCGCACTCATGGGCCATGGCCGGCAGGTGCAGCCCGCCGTTGGTCGAGCCGCCGGTCGCGGCGACCACCACGGCGGCGTTCTCGAAGGCCTTGCGCGTGCAGATGTCACGTGGGCGAATATTCTTTTCGATCAAGCGCATGACGGCTTCACCTGACGCAATCGCGTAGGCGTCCCGGTCTTCGTAGGCGGCCGGCAAGGCGCTCGACAGCGGCAGGGCCAGGCCGATGGCCTCCGACACGCAGGCCATGGTGTTGGCGGTGAACATGCCGCCGCAGGCCCCGTCGCCCGGGCAGGCGTGCTGCTCGACCTGGCAGAGACGTTCCTCGGTGATCGTCCCGGCCGAGAATTGACCGACGGCCTCGAACACGTCCTGGACCGTCAGGTCCTTGCCGTCGAGCCGGCCCGGCAGGATCGAGCCGCCATAGAGGAACACGCTCGGCACGTTGAGCCGCAGCATGGCCATCATCATTCCGGGCAACGACTTGTCGCAGCCGGCGACGCCGACCAGGGCGTCGTAGCCGTGGCCGCGCATGGTCAGTTCGACGGTGTCGGCGATGGCGTCCCGGCTGACCAGTGACGAACGCATGCCCTCGTGGCCCATGGCGATGCCGTCGGTGACGGTGATGGTGCAGAACTCGCGCGGCGTGCCGCCGGCCTTCTTGACCCCGACGCTGACCGCCTCGGCCTGGCGCATCAGGGTGGTGTTGCAGGGCGCCGCCTGGTTCCAGCAGCTGGCCACGCCGACGAACGGCTGGGCGATCTCGCGGGTGCCCAGACCCATGGCGTAGTAGTAGGAGCGATGCGGCGCGCGGGCCGGGCCCTCGGTCACATGGCGGCTGGGCAGCTTCGACTTGTCCCAGCTTCCGTCGGGCTTCCTGGCCATGGCTCTACTCCTCGATGACGCGCCTGCGGGTTACCGCAGCGCGGCGCCGCGCGGAAGGGCCTGCGGGGCACAAATCGGTTCCGCAAACCGCCTCCGGTCCGACAATCGTGCGCGGCGCAGGCCCCTGGCCGCCCCGGGCGGGAAGAATCCCCTCAGTCGAGGAAGGCTTCGGCGATCTGCTGGGCGGGAGTCAGCGGGTCGACGTCGATCTGGCCCAGGTTGGTCAGCACCGCCACCGCCGCGCCTTCGTCGGGCAGCATCATGATGATCGAGCGGCCGCCGGCGATGCTGCCCGCATGCCAGGCCCGGCGACGGCCCCGGCTGTCCTGGTCGAGGTCCCAGCTGATTCCGAACGGCCCGGCCCCACCCGAACGCAACGGACTGCCGGTCAACATCTGCGCCATCGCCGCCACGCCGAGATAACCGGGCCGCGTGAGGGCGCCGGCGAAGCGGGCCACGTCCGGGGCCGCACCCAGCAGGCCGCCGGCCGGCCATTTGTAGGCCGGGTTGATCGGCGGGCAGCGAACGATATCGGTCAGGGCCGGGTAGACGGGCTGGTAGTCGCTGACCCGGTCCGCCACTGCCCGGCCGCGGACTTCCGGCGCGATGCTGGCCAGGGCCAGGGGCCCGGTGACCTCATCGGCCAGGATCGCCGGGAAGGGCTTGCCGACCGCTGACTCCAGCACCGCGCCCAGCAGGACGAAGCCGAAGCTGGAATAATGGACCGCCTCGCCCGGCGCGGAGACCAGCGGGTCGTCGATGAAGATGGCCAGCTTGTCTTCGGTGGTCGCGTAGGTCCGGCCGTCGATCGGCCCGCCCGGGGCGGCCGGGTCGAAGTCTCGCGGTATGTAGTGGCGCACCCCACCCTGGTGGCTGGCCAGCTGTCGCAGGGTGGTGGCCTGGTGGTGGGCCGGCAGATCGGGCCTGTAGCGGGCGATCGGGACGTCCAGATCGATCGCGCCCCGCTCGGCCAGGCGCATCACCGCCGCGCCAGTCAGCACCTTGGAGACGCTGGCCAGGCGGAACCGGTCGTCCGGCCGCGCCGGCAGTCGCGTCTCCAGGTTCGCCATGCCGAAGGCCTCGCTCCAGACCAGTCCGCCGCCTCGCCAGACCGCCGCGGAAGCGGCCGGGAACGGCGCCTTTTTTAATGATACGGCGACCACCG
>DAORNX010000036.1:0-11850 GCA_035441225.1 Caulobacter sp. | reverse complement strand
CCCTGGCGGGACGTGATCCGGTTCGGCGAGGCGGCGCGCGGGCCCGTGACGCGACATCTGGAAGCCGACGCAGCCACGCGGACGAAGGTCGCCCGGCATCTGGGGCTGGTGTCGATCGGATCGCTGGTCGCGGACGTCACGGTTCGCCCCTGGATGGACGGGGTCGAGATCGAAGGCGCCTTTTCCGCCGACGTCACCCAGACCTGCAGCGTCACCGCCGAGGACTTCGAGGAGACCGCCGAGGGCGAATTCCTGGTTCGCGCCCTGCCATCCGGCAGCCCCAACGCGCCGCAGGAGGATGCCGAGGAAATCGATCTCGATCCGGACGCCGATGATCCGCCGGATGTGCTCGAGGGCGAGGACATCGACCTGGGCGGCTATGTCGTCGAGCACCTGTCCCTGGCGCTCGATCCCTTTCCGCGCAAGCCGGGGGCGGAGTTCATCGCGCCGAAGGACGAGGCCGACCTGTCGCCCTTCGCCGTCCTGCGGCTGCTGAAGAAGGACGACGCCCCGGAATAGCGGGTCGAGGCCGGGCTTGCATCGCCGCCGCGCGGGGGTAAGTTCCGGCGGCTTCGCCCCGATACGGGGGCCGCAACGGAATCGCGACCGGCCATTGCCCCAGAACATCGTCATTTCCATTGACGCCATGGGCGGGGACCACGGTCCGTCCGTCGTCATCCCCGGTGTCGACATCGCCGCCCGGGCCATGCCTGAGTTGCGTTTCCTGCTGCACGGCGACGAGGCCCGCATCAACGCCGAGCTGGCCAGAACGCCGGCGGCGCGGGCCGCCAGCACCGTGCGGCACACCGACCGCGCCATCTCGATGGACGAGAAGCCGGCCCAGGCGATGCGGCGCGGCAAGGGGTCCAGCGTCTGGAACGCCGTCGAATCGGTCAAGGCCGGCGAAGCGCTCGCCGCCGTTTCGGCCGGCAACACCGGCGCGCTGATGGCGATCTCGAAGCTGGTCCTGCGCATGGCGGCCGGCATCGCCCGCCCGGCGATCGTCGCCAGCTGGCCGACGCTCAACGGCGTCACCGCGGTGCTCGACGTGGGCGCCAATGTCGAGTGCGACGCCGAGCAACTGGTCGAGTTCGCCATCATGGGCGCGGCCTTCCATCACGCCGTGCACGGCTCGGCCAGGCCCACGGTCGGCCTGCTCAACGTCGGGTCGGAGGAGGAGAAGGGCCACGAGGAGGTGCGCGAGGCGCACGCCCTGCTGCGCGCCACCCGGTTCGACCTCGACTATCGCGGCTTCGTCGAGGGCAACGATATCGCCAAGGGCACGGTCGACGTCATCGTCACCGATGGCTTCACCGGCAACATCGCCCTGAAGACCGCCGAGGGCCTGGCCCGGTTCTTCGCCAGCGAACTCCGGGCGACCTTCACCTCGGGCCCTATGGCCATGCTGGGGGCGCTGTTTGCCTCCGGCGCGCTGAAGAAGATGCGCCAACGCATGGATCCGGGGGCCGTCAACGGCGGCCCGTTGCTCGGGCTGAACGGCATCGTGGTCAAGAGCCATGGCGGCGCCGACGCCCGGGGATACGCCGCCGCCATCCGCGTCGCCGCCGACCTGGCCCGCAGCGACTTCGCCGGCGAGATCGACCGCAACATGCAGCGCCTGACGGCCACCCTGTCCGAATCCACCGCCACGGCCTCGCCGGAGGGAGTAACCAAGTGAGTGTTGTGCGTAGTGTGGTGACCGGCGTCGGGGGCTATCTGCCCGAGACCGTGGTCAGCAATGACGATCTGTCGAAAATCGTCGACACCAACGACGCCTGGATCCAGGAACGCACGGGCATCCGCCGCCGGCATCGGGCGAGCGAGGACCAGGCGGTGTCGGACCTGGCCGTCGAGGCGGCGCGGAAGGCCCTGGCCGCGGCCGGCAAGACCGCGGCGGATGTCGATCTGATCGTTCTCGCCACCACCACGGCCGACCTGACCTTTCCGGCCACGGCCGCGATCGTCCAGCGCAAGCTCGGCTGCCCGGTCGGCATCGCCTTCGACGTGCAGGCGGTCTGCTCCGGATTTGTCTATGCCCTGACGGTGGCCGACGGCTTCGTCGGTCGGGGGCACGCGAAATGCGCCCTGGTCATCGGCGCCGAGACCATGACCCGACTGATGGACTGGACCGACCGGGGCACCTGCGTGCTGTTCGGCGACGGGGCCGGCGCCGTGGTGCTCGAGCCGGGCGAAGGGCAGGGGACCACCGCTGACCGCGGCCTGCTGGGCTTCGCCCTGCGCTGCGACGGGACCAAGCAGGAACTGCTCTATGTCGACGGCGGCCCGTCGACGACCGGCACGGTCGGCAAGCTGCGGATGCTCGGCAACCAGGTCTTCAAGCACGCGGTGATCAACATCTCCGAGGCGGTGACCGCGGCCGCCGCCCAGGCCGGCGTGCAGGTTTCCGACATCGACTGGTTCATTCCCCACCAGGCCAACAAGCGGATCCTGCAGGGCGTGGCCCATCGGCTGGGGATCGACGAGCACAAGGTCATCCAGACCGTCGAGGACCACGCCAACACCTCGGCCGCCTCAATTCCGCTGGCCTGGGCCGAAGGCATGGCCGACGGGCGGATCAGGAAGGGCGACCTGCTGCTGATCGAGGCCATGGGCGGCGGCCTGACCTGGGGCGCCTGTGTGATCCGCCTCTAGCGCCATGAATCCGATCATTGGGGGAACCCTTTGACTTGACGGACCAATCGGCCCATGCACCTGATGGTTTTCAGGGTCTGGGAGCGGGGTATGAAGGGCGAAACCCTCACGCGTGCGGAATTGACCGAGGCCGTCCACGAGGAAGTGGGGCTGACGCGCCAGGATTGTGGCGGACTCGTCGAGCGCACCCTGGACCTGGTGGCCGAGGCGCTGGAGCGCGGCGAGACCGTCAAGCTCTCGGGCTTCGGTGTGTTCCAGGTGCGCGCCAAGCGGGCCCGCATGGGGCGCAATCCCAAGACCGGCGAGCCGGCCGAGATCGAGCCCCGCCGGGTGATCGGCTTTCGCGCCTCGCAGGTCATGAAGGCGCGGATCGACCGCGCGCTGAGCGACTGACGGCCGCGGTGGCGAAGGGCCCACACGCCTTCCGCACGATCTCGGAAGCAGCCGAGGAGCTGGGCGTGCCCCAGCATGTGCTGCGCTTCTGGGAAACCAAGTTCTCCTTCATCCGCCCGATGAAGCGGGCCGGCGGCCGGCGGTTCTACCGGCCGCAGGACATCGCCGTGCTGCGGGGCGTGCGCGCCCTGCTGCATGACGAGGGCTACACCATCAAGGGCGTGCAGAAGCTGCACAAGGAACAGGGCGTCCGGCGCCTGTCGGCGGCCGGGGAGGCCGCCGGGACGGCCATGCCGGCCGATCAGGCGTCCTTGCCGGAGCCTCGCGAACCGGTCGATCTGGCTGGCGAGGCCCGGGATCGGCTGACCTTCGCCCTGGCCGATCTGGAGGCGGTCAAGGCCCGCCTGGACGGGCTGCTCAAGGGTCGCTGAATTCGAGTTGCCGGGCCGGGGTGCGGTCCCTATAAGGGCGCTCCCCACGGCGGTCGTTCGCGATCCGCCGGAGAAGATGTCGGAGCGTGGCGCAGCCTGGTAGCGCACTTGACTGGGGGTCAAGGGGTCGCAGGTTCGAATCCTGTCGCTCCGACCATCTTCTCCCCGACCGTCGCCCGCTTCAGCCCTTCGGCTTCGGCTCCCGGTTCATCCAGCTCAGCAGCGGGAACAGCGGCAGGCCCCAGCCCGTGCCGACGACGAGGAAGAACAGCAGGCTCACGGCCGGATGGGCGGGCAGGCGGTCGGCGATGGCCACGGCCCCGGCCGCCCAGGCGACCAGGAAGACGAGCATCGCCAGCAGTCCGACAAGCTTTCTGATCCGCGGCGGCATTGGGGGCTCCGGCGAGGCCGGAGAGCCCCGCCGGAGGGATACGCCAGCCTCAGCGGCGTTTGAAGAGGCCAAGCACGAACAGCAGCACAACGGCGCCGAGCACGGCGACCAGGATGCTCGGCAGCAGGCCGCTGTAGGCGAAGCCAAAGGCCCCGGCGAGCCAGCTGCCGATGAAGGCGCCGACCAGGCCGACGATGAGATTGGTCAGGATGCCGTGATTGCGGTTCATCAGCCGCTCGGCGATCCAGCCGGCGAAGATGCCAGCGATGATGATGACGACCCAGTTCAGTCCGTGCATGCCCGTTTTCCTCCTGAAGGCCCGGTTCCTCCAAATGCCGGGTCGGGGAACAAGGTTCCGTGGTCAGCGTCGGTCGAGCAGGCGCGCGGCGGCCAGAAACACGACCGCCCCGCCGAGGGCGGCCAGCGCCAGAGCCCAGAGGGTTGTGACCGGCCAGCCGAGGGCGCCGGCGGCAGGGACGCCGACGATCGCGCCGGCGACTCCGGCGCTGAAGCCGGCGAACCGGGACGGGCGGCCGCCCAGCAGGGCGCGGCCGATCGCCCCCGCCAGCAGGCCGATGACCACGACGATGAACAACCCCGGCGACCCCATGTCGCCAGCATGACAGGGCGCGCGGTCGGCGTCACCGCTATGGACCCCGTCGCGCGGGCGGCGTAGGGAACCGCGCTCCGTAGGCTCTCCGCGTTCGTGGAAGAGGTGTCATGACGTCGTTTCTGCGTTCCGACCGGTCCCGACCGGTTGCGGTCTGGCTGCTGGCGGTGGCGCTCCTGGTGCTGGCGATGGTGGTGGTCGGCGGCGCGACGCGACTGACGGGCTCGGGCCTGTCGATCACCGAATGGAAGCCGGTCACCGGCGCCCTGCCGCCGATGGGCGAGCAGGCCTGGCAAGGCGAATTCGCCAAATACCGCGAAATTCCCCAGTACACGCAGCTGAACCGCGGCATGAGTCTGGCCGAGTTCAAGGCCATCTACTGGTGGGAATGGTCGCATCGCCTGCTGGGCAGGCTGGTCGGCGCCGCCTTCGCCATCCCCTTTGTGATCTTCCTCATCCGCAAGGACATTCCGCGCCGGCTGATCTGGCGCTGCGGAGCCATGCTCGGCCTCGGCGGCCTGCAGGGCGCCGTGGGCTGGTGGATGGTCGCCAGCGGCCTGGCCGTGCGGGTCTCGGTCGCGCCGGAGCGGCTGGCGACCCATCTGGGCCTGGCCCTGGCTCTGTTCGTGCTGCTGGTCTGGACCGCGCTCGACGCCGAGGCCGGACAGCCGCGGCAGGCCAATCCCAGTCGCTGGCGGGCCGGATCCCTGATTCTCCTGGCTGCGGTGTTCCTGCAGTGCCTGCTCGGGGCCCTGGTCGCCGGCGCCGACGCCGGCTTCATCGACAACGACTGGCCGTTGATGGGCGGACGGCTGTTCCCGCGCGACTACGCCGGCGACAGCCTCTGGGCGACCCTGGCGCACAACCAGGCCTCGGTGCAGCTGCACCATCGCCTGGGCGCCTATCTGCTGCTGGCCGGCGGGCTGACGGTGGCGGCCCTGGCGTGGCGCGACCGCTTCCTGTCGCCAGGCGCGCGCGGCCTTGGGCTGGCGGTCGGCGGGGTCGTGCTGCTGCAGGCGCTGCTGGGCATCGCCACCCTGATGGCCGGCGTGCCGCTGTGGCTGGGCATCCTGCACCAGCTGGGAGCGGTGGCGCTGCTGGCGACAGCCACGGCCTTCGCCTGGCGGGTCCGGCGGCTCTAGGGTCTCAGCGCCGCCCAGGGGCCGGTCACCGCCAGGGTGATCCCTGGCCAGTAGATGTTGACGAACAACGTCTGGCCGTCGGGCGAGAAACACACGCCGGCCAGTTCGGCATTGTCGCGATAGACATTGCGGCCGAGGGTGTAGCTCCGGCCGTCCGGCGTGATGGCGCGCAGATGGTTGCGCAGCGTCGCCGAGTAGCGGTCCTCGCAGACCAGCAGGTGGCCGTTCGGCGCGACCGTCAGGTTGTCCGGATAGTCGAGCACCCGATCGTCGGTGGATTCGATGAACAGCTCGATCGTACCCGGGGCGTCCGCCTCGCCGGGCTGTCCCTCGTGGGGCCCGGGGCGATAACGCAGGATCTGGCCGTGCTTGGCGGGACCGCTGTTGGTGCAGCTCATGTAGAATCCGTCGCGGCCGCGGAACAGGCCCTCGCCGCGGCCGAGGATCACCGCGCCGGCGGCGTGGCCGCGGTGGCGCAGGTCGTCCCCGGGCGACTCGACGTCGGTCAGGTCGATCCAGGCCGCCTGGCGCACATCACCCTGTTTCCAGATCACCCGGCCGTCCCAGTTGCGGGCGTCGGCGCCCGGATCGTCGCGGAAGGCCAGCGCCTGCAGCCGCCCGCCGACGGCCAGATGGCCAGGGCTGTCGGGCAGATAGCGATAGAGCAGGCCGGCCCGGTCCGGGGCGGGGGCGTCCTCGGTCAGATAGACGATGCCGGTGACCGGATCGACCGCCGCGGCCTCGTGGAAGAAGCGGCCCATGGCCTTGAGCGGAACCGGATCGACCAGGCCGCGCCCGCGGGCGGGAACCTCGAACACCCAGCCGTGGGGCTTGCCCAGGCCCTCTGCCGGCCCGGTGGTGGTCTCCTCGCAGGTCAGCCAGCTGCCCCAGGGCGTCGGCCCGCCGCTGCAGTTGGTCGAGGTGCCGAACAGGGCCATCTCGGCGCGCACCAGGCGGCCGGCGGCCGTATCGTAGACCAGGCGGCTGACTCCGCCCGAAAGAGGCTCGCCCGTGGCGTCGACGTCGAACACCTTGTCCGGCTTCGGCCGCTTGCGCAGGCTTCGGCCGATGCCCAGCGGGCCGAGGTTGCGATGCTTGAGCCCGTTCTCGTGGTTGCGCATGAGGATCACCTTCGATCCCCGGCCCGGGAAGCAGGCCATGCCGTCGGCATTGGCCGGAACGACATAGCCGTCGTTCATCGACTGGCCGGCGAACGACACCACGCGGTAGGAGAAGCCTTCCGGCAGATCGAACACCCCGTTGGGATCCGCCCGCAACGGCCCGTAGCCGGTGATCTCGTTGCGATAGGTCTCCGGGGCTTCCTGGGCCCGGGCAAGGCCGGAGAAGGCGAGGGAGACGGCGCCCGCGCTCAGCAGGTTCCGGCGGGACAGGGTCATGGCGTTACTCCGGGCACGGCCGCCAGCTAAGCCCTGTTCGTGACGCTGTCACTACAGCGCAGGGCTGATGAATGGGTATTCTGTTACCGCATGAATGATTTCCCTTATGCTGTAACGGTTTCCGGTCCTTTGCGCATGCGCGAGTGTTGACAGCCCCGTGCTGCGCGGGTAACAGCGCGCCCTCACGTCGGGGACCGGTCGTCTCCGCCTGCAACGGATCAGTCCCATGATGAAGACCACGGCTTCGTTGAAGCCCGCCGAGGTCGAGAAGAAGTGGATCGTGATCGACGCCGAGAATGTGGTCGTTGGCCGCCTCGCGTCGTTCATCGCCATGCGTCTTCGCGGCAAGCACCGTCCTGACTACACCCCCAACGTCGATTGCGGCGACTACGTCGTCGTGGTCAACGCCGACAAGGTGAAGTTCACCGGCCGCAAGCTCGAGCAGAAGATCTACTACCGCCACACCGGCCACCCGGGCGGCATCAAGGAAATCACCGCCGGAAAGCAGCTGGCCGGTCGTTTCCCCGAGCGCGTGCTGGAAAAGGCCGTCGAGCGCATGCTGCCGAAGGAAAGCCCCTTGGCCCGCAAGCAGCTGACGCACCTGCGCATCTTCAACGGCGCCGAGCACACCCACCAGGCGCAGAGCCCTGAGCCCATCGCGTTCGCCGAACTGAACGCCAAGAACGTCCGGAGCCAATAGATCATGGCCGAAGCTCAAGGTTTCGACGCTCTCCAGAGCCTGTCGTCCCAGCCCGAGGCCGCTCCGGCGGTCCAGAAGCTGGACAAGTTCGGCCGCGCCTATGCCACCGGCAAGCGCAAGAACGCGATCGCCCGCGTCTGGATCAAGCCGGGCAAGGGTTCGATCACCATCAACGGCCGCGACCAGGAAGTCTACTTCGCCCGCCCGGTGCTGCGCATGATGCTGGCCCAGCCGTTCCAGGTCACCGACCGGGTCGGCCAGTTCGACGTCATCGTCACGGTTGAAGGTTCGGGCCTCAGCGGCCAGGCCGGCGCCGTGCGTCACGGCATCTCCAAGGCCCTGACCTACTACGAACCCGCGCTGCGCACGGCCCTGAAGCCGCACGGCTTCCTGACCCGCGACAGCCGCGTCGTCGAGCGGAAGAAGTACGGCAAGGCCAAGGCCCGCCGCTCCTTCCAGTTCTCGAAGCGCTAGTCGTTCGCGAACACGGTTTGCGAAAGGGCGCTTCGGGAAACCGGAGCGCCCTTTTTCTTTGTGCGTTGGGACTGCGGTGCGTCCTTCGACACGGCCCTTCGGGCCTGCTCAGGACGACGTGCATGAGTGGGCCGCAAGAATATACGTCGTGGAGAGCAGCGACCGGAGGTCGCGTGTCGAACCACGCAACGTGGAGCAACGAGTGAAATGAGCACGCCCAAGGTCTTCATCGATGGCGAAGCCGGCACCACCGGGCTTCAGATCCGTGAGCGGCTGGCCGGCCGTACGGACCTCGAACTGCTGTCGATCGCGCCGGAACGGCGCAAGGACACCGAGGCCCGGGCGGAGCTGCTGAACGCCGCCGATCTGGTGATCCTCTGCCTGCCGGACGACGCGGCGCGGGAGGCGGTCAGCCTGATCAGCAACCCGGCGGTCAAGGTCATCGACGCCTCGACCGCGCACCGCACGGCCGAGGGCTGGACCTTCGGCTTCCCCGAGCTGTGCAAGAGCCAGCGGGCGGCGATCAAGAGCGCGAAACGCGTGTCCAACCCGGGCTGCTACTCGACCGGCGCGATCGCCCTGATCCGGCCCCTGGTCCAGGCCGGCCTGATGCCGGCCGACCATCCCGTCAGCGTCAACGCCGTCAGCGGCTACACGGGCGGCGGCAAGCCGATGATCGCCGAGTTCGAGGATGAGGCCGGCCCGACCTTCACGAAGGTTCCGTACCGCATCTACGCGCTCGGCCTGGAGCACAAGCATGTGCCCGAGATGCAGATCCGTTCCGGCCTGCTGACCCGTCCGCTGTTCACCCCCGCGGTCGGCCGCTACGCCCAGGGCATGCTGGTCGAGGTTCCGCTGCACCTGGCCCAGATGGGCAATGGCCCGGACCTGAGGGACATCCATGACGTGCTGACCCGCCACTACAAGGGTGAGTCCTTCGTCGAGGTGGTGTCGCTCAAGGAGATCGAGACGCTCAAGACCCTCGATCCCGAAGGCCTCAACGGCACCAACCGGATGAAGCTGTTCGTGTTCGGCTCTGACGAGGGCCGGCAGGCGCGGCTGGTTGCGCTGCTGGACAACCTCGGCAAGGGCGCTTCCGGCGCGGCCGTGCAGAACCTCAATCTGATGCTGGGCCTGCCCGAGAGCGCGGGCCTTTGATCATCCGCCGGGCCGTTCCCGCGGACACGCCGACCCTGCGGGCGATGATGGCGAGCAGCAACGGCTACCAGGATCCGGCCGCCCGCTCGATGATCTTCGGCTTCGCCGCCGGCTGGTCCGTGCCGGACGCCGGCCACGAGATCTGGCTGGCCCAGGACATTCACGCCGTCGCCGGCTTCTACGCCCTGATCCCGCTTGGGAAGGACCAGGAACTTGACCTGTTCTTCACCGCCAACGACGCCCAGGGCATAGGGGTCGGTCGCCGGCTGTTCGCGCATATGGCGGAGCGTGCGGCGGCGCTGGACGCGAAGCGGGTGGTGATCAGCTCGAACCCGGAAGCGGCCGCCTTCTACCGACGCATGGGCGCGGTCGATATCGGCGTGTCCCCGCCCGGCGACGGCATCAGCTGGGAGCGGCCCAAGCTGGAACTGGTACTCCCCGGAGCGTAGCGAGGGGGAGCGGGACCATCCGAAGGATGGTGGTGGGGGCGGCGCCGAAGTCGCCGGATAGCCCGGAATTCAGGACAGGGTCGCTGGCGTCCGCGCCGCCCCTCCACCACGCTCCGCGTGGTCCCCCTCCCCAGCTTGCTGGGGAGGAAGGGGCTAGCTCCGCACCTTCACAAAGCTCCCCGGCGCGTCCTCGAGCGGCTTGCCGAGGGGGCCGTTCGACGGGTCACGCGCGGCCACCATCCCGCCCGAGCGCTCATTCAGCCAGGCGGCCCAGTGCGGCCACCAGCTGCCCGGATGCTCGACGGCGCCAGCCTGCCATTCCTCGACCGTGGGGGGCAGGGCGGGGTTGGTCCAGTGCTGGTACTTCTTCGCGTCCGGGTGGTTGATCACCCCGGCGATATGGCCGCTGCCGGCCATGGTGAAGGTCACCGGCCCGCCGAACAGCCTGGCCCCGCGATAGATGCTGCGGAACGGCGCGATGTGGTCGTCGCGCGACGACTGGACGTAGATCGGGGTCTGGACCTTCTTCAGATCGAGCGTCACGCCCGCCAGGGTCAACTTGCCCTTCGACAGTGCGTTGTCCTTGTAGAAATTGCGCAGATAGAACAGGTGCAGCGCCTTGGGCATGCGCGTCTGGTCGCTGTTCCAGAACAGCAGGTCGAACGGCTTGGGCTCCTTGCCCATCAGGTAGTTGTTGACGAAGAACGACCAGATCAGGTCGTTGCCGCGCAGCGAGTTGAAGGTGTCGGCCATCGACTTGCCGGGCAGGAAGCCGCCCGACTGGTCCATGGTCTCCTCGATCGAGCGCAGCCAGGCGTCGTCGACGAACAGCCTCAGGTCGCCGGCCTCCTCGAAGTCCTGCTGGGCCGCGAAGAACGTCGCCGAGTTGATCCGCTTGTCGCCCTTGGCCGCCATATGGGCGAGGGCGCAGGAGAGCAGGGTCCCGCCGATGCAGTAGCCGACCGTGTTCACCCGGTCGGTCCCGCACTGTTTCATCACCTGGGCCGTGGCGTCGTAGATGCCCTCGACCAGGTAGTCCTCGAAGGTCTTGGCCGCGAGGGTCTCGTCCGGGTTGACCCAGCTGGTGACGAACACCGTGAAGCCCTGGCCGGTCAGCCAGCGGATCAGGCTGTTATCCGGCCGAAGGTCGGTGATGTAGAACTTGTTGATCCAGGGCGTGAACAGCAGCAGCGGAATCTCGCGCACCTGGTCGGTGGTCGGCTGGTACTGCAGCAGCTGCAGGATATCGTTCTGATAGACCACCTTGCCGGGGGCGGTGGCGACGTTCTCGCCGACCACGAACTGCTCCATGTCGGTCTGGCTGATGGCCAGCTGACCGCCGCCGCGCTCGAGGTCGGCGGCGAAATTCTCCATGCCCCGCACAAGGCTCTCGCCGCCGCTGGCCATGGCCTCCTTGAGCGCGGCCGGGTTCGACATCAGGAAGTTCGACGGCGAGATGGCGTCGGTCAGCATCTTGATGAAGAATTCGACGCGACGCTTTTCCAGCGGGTCGACCCCCTCGACCTCCGCGACCAGGTCATGCAACCAGCCGCTGGTCAGCAGGTAGGACTGCTTCATCACGTCATAGACCGGATGGGCGCCCCATTCGGGATCATTGAACCGCTTGTCGCCCTTGGGCGGGACGATGGTCGGCTCGACCTGCTCGCCGCTCATACGCCGGGCCGTCGTCTGCCACAGGTCGAGATAGCGCGAGAACAGGTCGGCCTGGGCCCGCATCAGCCGGTCCGGCTGGGCAGCCAGCCTGCCCATGACGTCGGTCAGGGCCGGTCCGACATGGAACGGGTCGGGGGTGAGGGCGGCCGGGCTGTCGGCCTGACGCAGGGCGGCCTCGGCAATGGCCCCCTGGGCCGTGACGGCGGCGCGGGCGAGGTTGGCCGACAGCTTCTCGAGCGCCTCGCGCTGTTCGGACGAGAGGAAGGCGGCCGGATCGATCGCCGCGGCCGCTTCAGGCGCCGGCGGCGGGACGGGAGATTCGCCGGCGGACGCGCGGGCGGCGGCCGGCTTCCTGGCGGCGGGCTTCTTCGCCGCTCCC
>DAORNX010000035.1:939-11851 GCA_035441225.1 Caulobacter sp. | reverse complement strand
GCCTGATCACCCCGATCATCCGCGCCGCCGAGACCAAGGGCCTGGCCCAGATCGCCGCCGAGTCGAAGGACCTGGCCGCCCGCGCCCGTGACAAGAAGCTCAGGCCCGAGGAATTCCAGGGCGGCACCTTCTCGGTCTCCAACATGGGCATGATGGGCATCCGCTCGTTCGCCTCGATCATCAACGAGCCGCAGGCCTGCATCCTCAGCGTCGGCGCGGGCGAACAGCGGCCGGTGGTCAGGAACGGCGCCCTGGCCATCGCCACCTTGATGACCGTGACCCTGACCTGCGACCACCGCGCGGTCGACGGCGCCATCGGCGGCCGGTTCCTCAGCGTGTTCAAGGCGCTGATCGAAGATCCCCTGACGATGATCGTTTGAGGCAGAAGTGATGGATTTCGACGTCATCGTCATCGGCGCCGGCCCCGGCGGTTATGTGACAGCCATCCGGGCCAGTCAGCTGGGCCTGAAGACCGCCATCGTCGAGCGCGAGAACCTCGGGGGCATCTGCCTCAACTGGGGCTGCATCCCGACCAAGGCCCTGCTCAAGAGCGGCGAGGTCTACGAGCAGCTGTCGCACATGGCCGACTATGGCCTGTCGGTCAGCGGCGCGAGCTTCGACTTCGACAAGATCATCGCCCGCTCACGGGGCGTGGCCAAGAAGATGGAAGGCGGCGTCGCCTTCCTGATGAAGAAGCACAAGGTCGAGGTGCTGATGGGCGCGGCCACGCTCGGGAAGGGCGCGCCGGCGCCGACCGTGACCGTGGCCCTGAACGGCGGCGGCAGCCGCACGATCACGGCGAAGCATGTGATCCTCGCCACCGGAGCCCGCGCCCGGACCATCCCCGCCATCGGGCTCGAGAGCGACGGCGAGCGCGTCTGGACCTATCGCGACGCCTTGACGGCCAAGGCCTGCCCGAAGCGGCTGATTGTCATCGGCTCTGGCGCCATCGGTATAGAATTCGCGAGCTTTTACAGGGCGTTGGGATCGGAAGTTACGGTGATCGAGGCCCTCGACCGCATCCTGCCGGTCGAGGACGAGGAGGTCTCCAAGGCCGCGCACAAGGCGTTCGAAAAGCGCGGCATGACCTTCCGCGTCGGCGCCAAGGTGACGAAGCTGGCGAAGAGCAAGACGGGCGTCGCCGTGTCGCTCGAAGCCGGGGGCAAGGCCGAGACGCTGGAGGCCGATGTGGCCATCGTCGCCGTCGGCATCACCGGCAATGTCGAGAACATGGGCCTCGAAGCGCTCGGCGTGGCGGTCGACCGCGGCCACATTGTCACCGACGGCCACGGCAGGACCAACGTCGCTGGCCTCTACGCCATCGGCGACATCGCCGGTCCGCCCTGGCTGGCGCACAAGGCCAGCCACGAGGGCGTCCACTGTGTCGAGCATATCGCGGGCCTGAAGCCGGCCAATCTGACCGCGCCGATCCCCGGCTGCACCTACTCGAACCCGCAGATCGCCTCGGTCGGCCTGACCGAAGCCGCTGCGAAGGCGGCCGGCCATGAGCCGAAGGTCGGCCGCTTCCCGTTCCGCGTGAATGGCAAGGCCGTCGCGGCCGGCGAGATCGAGGGCTTCGTCAAGACGGTGTTCGACGGCAAGACCGGTGCGCTGCTCGGCGCCCACATGATCGGCCACGAGGTGACCGAGATGATCCAGGGCTTCGCCGTGGCCATGACGCTGGAGGCCACCGAGGAGGACCTGATGGCCACCGTCTTCGCCCATCCGACGATGAGCGAGGCGATGCACGAAGCCGTGCTCGACGCCTGGGACCGGGTGCTGCACATCTGAAGGAGGCTCAGGGCCTGCGCTTGAAGCTCTCGCCGATGACGTCTGGGTCGACGTCGTCGGGACCGGGACGCGTGGCGGCGGACTTGCCGATCTCGCGGACTTTCCGGTCCGACACCAGGCCGTCGCGGCGGCCAGGCGGTTGCGCGGCGTTCTCCTCGCGGCCCGGGCTCTGGAGTTTGTCCTTGCTCATGCTGACGCTCCTGTCCTTCCGGAAGGACGCGAACGCCCCGACGGTTCCCAGGTGACGGCGATCGTGCGACCGGCATCCGGCGTGAAGGTCAGGCCACCTTCCTGCCGAGCAGCGACGGCGCCCTCGACCTTCACGCCGGCCACAGACGCGCCCCGTGGCAACAACCGGACCGTGCCACTGTAGCCGGGTGCGGCGTCGAGCCTGAACGACACCCGGCCGGGCGCCTGGACGAGATCGGCCAGGCGGTATTCGCAGAACAGCAGGAACGGCGCGCCCCGGAGATTGTGGAAGGCGCGGGTGGCGAAGGTGAACGGCGCGCCGCAGCCATAGATCTCCTGGCCGACCTGGCCGGGCGGCTGGCCATCGCCGTAGAGGTCCTCGACCGGGAACGACAGCTTGCGGTCGATATGGCCATTGCGCACCTCGGCCTCGGGCGGCAGCAGTTCCGCGGGCAGGGCGTCGGGGAAATAGAACCAGGCCCGGTTCAGCGCGTGCCGGCGATACTCGGCCAGCAGCAGCCGGATCGCATCAGGCAGGGCCTCGCCGCCGCGGGCGAGGATTTCGTCGAACGCGTCGAAGGTCTCGAAGCACTCGTAGAGAGCCATATACGGCCCGTCGTGCAGGCAGGTGGCCCCGAGGAAGTTGGGATAGTGGACCGCGGCCCCGATCTGTGACTCCCACATCAGGCTGTTGTGGAACACGCCCGCCAGCAGGGCCTTCGCCGTGCCGAGGAAGCGCTCGTCGCCGGTATCCCGCCACAGGCGGACGGCCGCCGCCGCGCCCCAGGCGCTGAGATTGGCCTGGTAGAGCAGCTCGAAGCGCCAGCCCTTCAGCGCGCGCAGGGCGGCCACCGCCTCCTCGCGATAGCGCGCCTCGCCGGTCAGGTCGTGGGCCAGCAGCATGACATAGGCGTAGATGCCGCCGACGTCCGACTGGCCCACCCCCGCCTGGCCGCGGTCGGCCGTGATCACCTCCAGAGTCCGCACGTCGAACTTGATCGGCCAGTCGTAGCGGAAATGCCGGGCCGCGCGGATCGCGAACCCGATGCAGTCGAAGAACAGCCGCCTGCAGGCTGCATCGCCCGCCAGCGCCAGCCGGCCGAGGTTCAGCAGCGGATGGTAGAGGTACCAGCTGTCGACCTCGTCGGCGTTCTTGTCGTCGCCGACGTTGGGCAGGTAGCGGCGCAAAGTCCCCAGTTGCGGGTCATAGAACCGGTTCGTGCCGGCCAGCAGGCGCGCCTCCAGCGGAACCGGGCGGCCGCGCCAGACCGCGTATTCATGCAGCGATTGGGCGACGCTCAGCTGCACCATGCAGTCGGGATATTCCGCGGCCGTGTAGGGATGCAGGTAGGTATGGCCGTAGTGGCGAATGGTCGCCTTGGGCGAGCGCGCAAGGTGCCGCAGGGTGCGGGCGCAGCGGTCCGGCCAGTCGCGGAACTGCGTTGGCGGGGCGTCGTCCAGCCGGCGGCAGGTTTTCGCCAGCAAGGTCAGGAAATGGTCGGCCTCGGCCGCGTCATCCTCAGCCACTCGCGGCGTCCAGGTCAGCAGGACGTCCGACAGGACCAGGGTCTCGCCGGCCGGCAGGGCCCTTTCGGTGAAGGCCTTCGGCCGGTAGCCCAGCTCCGGCCATTCGCCGCCGACCACGCCGTCGGGAGTCGTTCCGGTCAGGCGGAACCAGTCATTCAACGCCGTCAGGTTCTGCAGATACATCACCGTGCCGAAATCCGGCGCCCGCAGGGTGAAGAAGACCAGTCCGACGTTGAGGCCGCGCTGCGCCGCCTCGACGCGTCCGCCGGCGCCCGACGACAGGTGGCAGGGTCGGCCGGCGCCGTTCAACACATAGAGATCGCGCGGCCAGTCGGGCGCCAGCAGGTCCCTCGCGGGCGTGAACCGCGTCGTCACCCGCAGCAGCCGGTCCTGCGGTTCGAGCGCCAGGTCCACGACGAAGCGACCCAACGAGGATTCGACCTCGAAGCAGCGGTCGGACAGTCGGCGCGCGGACAGGTCCCCGCCGGGCCCCCAGGCTGTGCGCAGGGCCAGCCGCCCGCCAATGAAGAACCACAGGCCGTCGCGGCCGATCCTGGGCTCAAGCTGCTCGCCGCCGAAGGCGATCGGCGCCAGCGCCTGCATGCCCTTGCCGGCCAGTTCGGCCTCGAGCGCCAGGGCCCCGACCGGAAGCCCCTTCAGCCCCGTCTCCGCATTGGTCGCGGGCTCGCCCATGACCGGGGGCCTCCCTATTCGCCGGTCTGACCGTGGGGAGCGCCGACCGGCTTGCTCTCGGGCGATTGTCGTTCCCGCAGGACGATGGCAAGGACGATCAGCACCGCGGTGGACAGGAATTCGCTCTGCCAGTTCTGGAAGCTTTCGAACCAGAACCGGGCGTCGCCCAGATGGGCGACCAGACCCGCCGGCGCCTCGCCGTGGATGAGGGCGTCGT
This sequence comes from Caulobacter sp., assembly GCA_035441225.1. Classification (GTDB taxonomy): domain Bacteria; phylum Pseudomonadota; class Alphaproteobacteria; order Caulobacterales; family Caulobacteraceae; genus Caulobacter. Next base: position 7,434 of record DAORNX010000035.1, on the reverse strand, counting down.
CGTTGGCTTCGCGCGCGCTGTTCAGCCAGTGCAGGACGAAGCACGCCGCGAACAGCGCGGTCAGGGCCAGGCCGAGCGAATGACTGTACGCCGCCCGGGCGAGGCGACCGGCCCGCACGGGGCCTGGCGCGTCCGGCCGGCCCGCGTCGAGCGCCGGGTCGCGGTCCTGTGGCGCAGGCTTGTCGGGGTCGCGCGATTCCACGGAACCCCGCTGGACCAGATAGGCGGTGAGCACGACGTAGGCCGACATCTGCAGGAACTCGCTCTCCCAGTTCTCGAACAGCGCCGACAGGCATGCGCCGCTCGTCAGATAGCTGGCGAGGCCGAGCGCGGAGAGCCCGTGCAGGGTCCGGTCGTGATTGTCCGCGCTCCAGCCTGCCCAGGCCTGGCCGATGACGCTGCCGGCGAACAGGGCCAGCAGCGCCAGGGTCAGGCCGTTGTCGCGAAGGCGGTCGCGGATCACTGGCCGGCGCGCGGCGAGTCGCCCGGCCGGTCGGACATCGACGTGTCGGCCTCGTCGTCGACGGGCTCTCCTTCCTCGAGATCATGGCCGGTGAAGCTGCGCGTCTCGGGCGGCGGCAGGCCGTCGCGTTCGAAGGTCTCCATCAGCTGCGCCTTGCGGGCGCGCATCTGGTCGCCGAGCATGTCCATGTCGAGGCCGGCCTTGCGCGCCTGGGAGAACATCCCCTCGGAGCGCTTTTCCTCTTCCTCGACGTGGTGTTCGATCTGCTCGCTGAGGACCTTGACCTTGGCGTCGTAGAACGCCTCGTCGGGCGCGCTGGCCATCAGCTCGGCGATGATCACCTTGGCGCCGTCGTGCTCGACATAGGCCTCATCGAGCAGGTCCTCCTCCACCGCGCCCTTGCAGGCCGGGTAGAAGATCTCCTCCTCGATGATGGTGTGCACGGTCAGCTCGGTGCAGATCTGCTGGACCAGCGCCTGCTTGCGGTCGGCGCCGCGGGCCTTCTCGAAACTGGCGAACAGGTCCTCGACCTTGCGGTGATCGGCCTTGAGCAGGGCGATGGCGTCGGGTTGGTCCGGGGTCGGCATGGGGGGATGTCCTCTGGTGGCCGCGCCTCCCTGGCGCTCCTGCTCAACAGGGATCGCGGCCTGTGGTTCCGCCCGCCGGTGACGATGTCCGGAAGTCGCCAGCGTCGCGGGTGGGGCCGGGGCAGACTGTCGGTCGGACAGCAGACAGAGGAGCCGTCATGGCCACGATCCGCATCGAAACCGACATCGCCGCCCCGGCCGGACAGGTCTGGGACGCCATTCGCGACTACGGCGCGCTGCATACGCGCCTCGTGCCCGGTTTCGTCGTCGACACCCGGCTGGAGGGCGACAGCCGCCTGGTCACCTTCGGCAACGGCATGGTCGCGCGGGAGCGGATCGTCGGCCTCGACGACGACGCGCGGCGCTTCGCCTACGCCGTGGTCAGCGAGCGGCTGGTCCACCACAGCGCCTCCAACCAGGTCCTGCCGGACGGGGAGGGCGGCTGCCGCTTCGTCTGGATCGCCGATGTGCTGCCCGACGCCGCGGTCGACTCCATCGCGCCGATGATGCGCCAGGGCGCCGCCGTCCTGAAGGCGACCGCCGAGGCCGCCGTCCGATAGCGCTGGAGGCCCCGCCCGGGCGCTGTTAGAAGCGCCGCCACGGACGGGTGGCCGAGTGGTTTAAGGCAGCGGTCTTGAAAACCGCCGCAGGTGGAAGCCTGCCGTGGGTTCGAATCCCACCCCGTCCGCCATCCTTCCCGGGCCGTTTCGAGGACGGGCGCGGCGGCCGATGACCGCCGCGCCCCCGGGGGCCTACTCGCTGACAGCGGTGATGGTCGCGGTGCCGGAGTTGCCGGCCGTGTCGGTGTAGGTCGTCGAGAATCCGACCGTCGAGCCCATCTCGCCGAAGGTCACGCACAGCTCCTGGCCCTCGACGGCGCCGCAGATCTTCTTGGCCGCCTGGTCGACGGTGTAGGGCGCCGGCGCCGCGCCGTTGGCGCTGGCCGTGCCGTCGGAATTGAACACCACCGTGGTGGTCTGGCCGTTGCTGCCGGCGAACTCGACCGTGGTCGAGGAGGCGAGGGCGGGCGTGGCGATCAGGGCGAGGCCGGCGATCGCGATGAGCAGTCTGGTCTTCATGGATAGTCCCCCCTTGGGTTTCGCGCGGCGTCGAACGCGCCGTCGGGCGGGAGGTTAGGCGCCCGTGGCGAGGACGGCAATCAAGGTTAACGAGCGAACCATCCCCGATTCGGGTAGCCGGATCAGGCCGCGGCGAGGCCCGGGAGGTCGTGCAGCTCGGCGGCCAGGCCCTGGCCCATCAGGGCGATGAAGTTGTCGCGGAAGAACTTGCGCCGGCCGGTCGCCGATACGCCCTCCAGCGATTCATTGAACCGCTTGAGCGGATTGCGGCCGCCCTCGACATGCGGGAAGTCCGACGAGAACAGGCACATGTCCTCGCCGACGTTGTCGATGATCCAGCCGACGTTCTCGTGCGGATAGGGGGTGGCGAAGAACTGGCGGCGCAGGATGTCGCTGGGCGGGGCCGACAGCCGCTGCAGCCGTTCCTCCCTGCCGAAGGCCATGGCTCCGGAGTCCATGAACTGCATGAGGCTGGGCAGCCAGCCGGCGCCCAGTTCGATGGCCCCGAACTTCAGGTCCGGGAAACGGTCGAACACCCCGTCGAACACCAGCACCGGAAGGGTCTGCCAGATCGACACCGGAATGGCCATGAAGCTGACCGAGGTGAAGTTCTCGGCCCCGCCGTGGAAGTCGAGCACCTGGGGACCGCCGGTGTTGAAATAGGCCGGGTTGATCTTCTGCTCGCCGCCGACGTGGAACAGGATCGGCAGGCCGGCGTCCTGCGCGGTGGCCCAGAGCGCGTCGAAGTCGGCATGGCTGGGCGAATGGCCGCGCGGGACCTGCGAGGGGATCATCAGCCCCTTGCAGCCCAGGCCGATGGCCTCGCGCGCCACCTCGGCGGCGCGGGCCCGGTCGACCAGCGGCACATAGCCGGTCGGCAGCAGGCGCCGGTCGACGGCGCAGAAGTCGACCATCATGCGGTTGTGGGCGCGGGCGGCCTCGACGGCCAGGGCCGGATCGTCCTCCTGCTCGAGCTGGAACAGGCTGAGGCCGGTGGTCGTGAACACCAGCTGGCTGGCGAAGCCCAGCAGGTCCACCGCCAGGGGCCGGTCCTCGCGGTCGAAGGCGCCCAGCGCCTGATGGTTCTTGCGCAGCAGCAGGTTCTCGACCTGGCCGGCGCGGAACTCGGGATCGCGCTGCAGGGCGATGGCCCGCTCGACCCAGGCCTCGTCGCGGGACGGCCTGTTCAGCCGGGCCGCCAGGGCGTCGCGCCAGGCCGGATCGGCGTAGCGCTCGATCGTGCCGGGCAGCTCCATGACATGCGCATCGGCGTCATGGACGGTCTGACCTTCCACGTAGGGCATCTCGGATCCTCCGCGCGGGTCTCGTTGACGCCGGCCCGCATGGCGCCATTGCGCGGAAATCGAACCCGCCCGTCAAGGCTCGCCTGGCGGGAACCCTTTCGGCCATCGCGCATTTAGCGGCATGGCGGAGGTGTATCCGGCGGCCGACGCCGACTGCGCGGGCCGTTGCCGGTCGCGGTCGCGCCAGGGGGGGACGAGCATGGCCAGAGCGCTTGTCTGTTCAGCCATCATGGCCGTCGCGGCCCTGCTGGCGAGCGGCGCGCGCGCCGCCGAGACCACCGGCGACCTTGCCCGCCTTTCGATCGAGGACCTGGCCAACGTCGAGATCGTGTCGGTCTCCAAACATCCCGAACGGCTTTCGGAGGCGGCGGCGTCCGTGTTCGTGATCAGCGGCGACGACATCAGGCGCAGTGGCGCCCAGAGCCTTCCGGAGGCCCTCCGCCTGGCTCCCAACCTGAATGTCCAGCGGGTCGACGCCCTCGACTACGGCATCTCGGCGCGGGGCCTCAACGGCTTCGAGAGCGCCAACAAGCTGTTGGTGATGATCGATGGTCGCAGCGTCTACAGCCCGTTCTTCGCCGGGGTGGAGTGGAGCCAGCTGCAGCCGGACCTGCCGGACCTGGACCGGATCGAGGTGATCAGCGGGCCGGGCGGCGCGCTCTGGGGCGCCAACGCGGTCAATGGCGTGATCAATGTGGTCAGCCGTCCCGCCGACCAGACCCAGGGCCTGCTGGTCGAGGCGATCGGCGGCTCGGGGGACGACAGCGCCACGGTGCGCTACGGTGGCGCGCTCGGCCCGGCCGGGGCCTTCAGGGTCTACGTCAACGGCGTCAATCGCGCCGACACCCTGCGCGGCGGGCGGGACGCCGGCGACGACTGGGATGGCGGCCAGTTCGGCTTCCGCACCGACCTGGACGGCGGACGCGACCGCTTCACCCTGCAGGGCGACGCCTACCTCGACGCCGTGCCCTCGCAGATCCCCAGCCGGCCGGAGGGCAAGCTTGAGGGCTCCAACCTGCTGGGGCGCTGGACCCGCGACATGGCCGGCGACTCCCGGCTGGAGCTGCAGGCCTATTACGACCGCTACGAGCGGCGCGCCCGCGGCATCCTCGACGGGGTCGTCACCTGGGATTTCCAGGCCCAGTACAGCTTCACCTGGGGGGCGAACCGGATTGTCGCCGGGGCCGGCTATCGTCGCTGGAATGACCGGTTCGCCAACTACGTCAACGGCTTCGTGCTCGATCCGCCATCGCGGACCACGACGCTGGGCAACGTGTTCGCGCAGGACCAGATCGATCTCGGCGATGTGACCGTGACGCTCGGGCTGAAGGCGGAGGACAACAGCTACAGCGGGGTCGAGCTGATGCCGAGCGTCCGTCTGGCCTGGAAGACCTCGGAGACCGGCATGGTCTGGGGCGCCGTGTCGCGGGCGGTCCGCAGTCCCTCCCGGCTGGATCGCGAGCTGGTCTTCCCGCCCTTCCTGCTGGCCTCGACCTTCGAGCCGGAGCGCCTGGTCGCCTACGAAACCGGCTACCGGGGCCGGCCGGCGGCGCGGCTGTCGCTTTCGGCGACCGTCTTCTATCACCGGTACGAGGCGATCCGTTCGAACGAGGCCACGCCGGTGACCCTGTTTCCCATTCGCATCGGCAACGGCCTGGAAGGGGAGACCTGGGGCGTCGAGACCTGGGCGGATGTCGATCTCAGCCCGGACTGGCGCCTGGGCGCCGGCCTGACCGCCATGGGCAAGGACTTCCGCGTCTCGGCCGGCAGCACCGACATCTCGCACCTGGCGGCGGCGGGCCATGATCCCGCCTTGCAGGCCTCCCTGCGGTCGCAGACGCGGCTGACCCCGACGCTCGATCTCGACGTGCGGCTGCGATACGTCGGCGACACCGCGCGCGAACGGGTCGGCGGCTATCTCAATGCGCCGGCCTATGTCGAGGCGGACGCCCGTCTGGCCTGGCAGGTGAGTGACCGGGTCGAGCTGTCGGTCGCCGGACTCAACCTGCTGGACGACGAGCATGTCGAAGCGACCGAGCCCCGGCGCACGGCCCTCCGGCGGTCGATCCAGGCCGGGCTGCGTTTCAGCTGGTGATGTTCGCCCCCCGGGTCATCGGGCTCGTGGCCCTGTCCGCCGCGCTGGTCCTCGCTCCGTGCGCCGCGGTCCGCGCCGAGCCGTCGCTCGAGTATCCGGTCAAGGCGGCCTTCCTCTACAAGTTCGGCTCCTATGTGGACTGGCCGCCATCGGCCTTCGCCGGACCCCGCGAACCGGTGGTCGTGTGCGTCGTCGGCCACGATCCGTTCGGCGTCCTGCTCGACCGCACGGTGCGCAACGAGACGATCAACGACCGACCGGTCGTCGTGCGCCGGATGAGGATCGCCGCGCCCGGCGCGCCGTGCCACATCGCCTTCCTGGGCGGGTCGCGCGAACAGCCCGCCGAGGCCGCGGCGGCGATTTTCGCGGGCTCACCCGTGCTGACCGTGTCGGACGACGCGGCCGGTTCGGTTGTCCGGTTCCGGGTCGTCAACAACCGCGTCCGGTTCGAGATCGACCAGCGTGCGGCCGAAGCCGACGGCATGACCATCAGCTCCAAGCTCCTCAACCTGGCCGTGGCGGTGATCCGATGAGCTGGCTGGGTCGCTCGGGACACGACTGGAGGGCCGCCGCCACGGTCACCGGCGTCTGGGTTCTGGTGGCCGCCAGCCTTGTCATCGGCGTGGCCAACGAGAACGCCTACTGGCAGCGGCGCGGGGATTCCCTGGCCGCCCAGGCCGGGATCCTGGCCGGCGAGGTCGAGCCGGCGCTGGTGTTCCAGGACGCCGCGGCGGCCCGTGAGGCCGTGGGGGCCCTGGCCGCGGACCGGCAGATCGAGGCCGCCGGAATCTACGACGGTCGCGGCCGGCTGATCGCCCAGTATGTTCGCGACTCCGCCCGGACGCCCGCGCGGGCTCCGCCGCCCGGGCGCGGACGTGACCAGGGCAAGTCGACGGTGGCCGGGCTGGTGCTGCACGAAGGCAAGCCGATCGGATCGGTCTTCCTGCGCACCGAGGCCGAACCCCTG
>DAORNX010000035.1:364-814 GCA_035441225.1 Caulobacter sp. | reverse complement strand
GGCGGAATCGCTGCGGCGCATGAACCTCGAGCTGGAAGAGCAGGTTCACCGTCGCGAGACGGCCGAAGAGGCGCTCCGGCAGGCCCAGAAGATGGAGACGCTCGGCCAGCTGACCGGCGGAATAGCCCATGACTTCAACAACCTGCTCCAGAGCGTCCAGGGCAGTCTCGACCTCATCGGTCGCCGGCCCGAGGACGCCGCCCGCGTCCGGCGGCTCGCGGCGGCGGGACTTGAGGCGGCCGAGCGCGGCGCGCGCCTGACGGCCCAGCTGCTGGCCTTTTCCCGCGCGCAGAAGCTCGAGATGCGACCGCTGGAACTGGCCTCGGTCGCCAGACACCTGCGCGAGATCCTGCCGAGCGCGTTGGGGCCGGGCACGCGCGTCGTGTTCGACCTGGAAGACGCCCCCATGCCGGTGGTGGCTGACGTCACCCAGCTGGAGGTGGCGGTGCT
>DAORNX010000035.1:0-252 GCA_035441225.1 Caulobacter sp. | reverse complement strand
ATGTCCTGCTGTCGGTGTCCGACAGCGGCGTGGGCATGTCGCCGGACGTGATGGCCCGGGCCTTCGAGCCCTTCTTCACCACCAAGAAGGTCGGCAAGGGGACCGGGCTGGGCCTGGCCCAGGTCTATGGCATCGCCCGCCAGGCGGCCGGCGCGGCGCGCATCGAAAGTCGCGAGGGCGAGGGCGCGACGGTGACCATCTACCTGCCCCGGATCGAGCAGGCCGCCGCGGCCGAGCCCGGACCGCGCGAGC
>DAORNX010000034.1:0-11889 GCA_035441225.1 Caulobacter sp. | reverse complement strand
TCGATGCCGATGCGGTGGCACTCGAAGAGGATGTCGTCCTTGCTCTTGAAATAATAGTAGAGCGTCGGCTTCGAGATGTTCAGCTCGTCCGCGATGTCGGTGAGGGTCGTCTCGTAGAAACCCCGCTTGCTGTAGGTCCGCGCAGCCGTCCGCAGGACCACCTGGCGTTTCATCTCGAACTGTTCGTCGCGGTTCTGGATTCCTGCGCCCCACGCACGGCGGGGTGTGGCTTTCGACATCGTCAATCACTCCGGTCAGGACGCGCGACAGGTCGCCCCCCTATCGACTCGATAATACCGATTGACAAGCTTTCGACTAGAGACATGATCATTCCACGTCGAGGTCAGTCTTTCGACCCACGGGTCGAAACGCCACCTCAATCGCGTGGGGAGGGGTCATGGACGGGATTGCGCCGCAACAATGCGACCGGACCGGCGACCGCGCCCTCGCCGCGCTCTATCGCGACAACATCGATCGCCTGCGGGCCTATCTGAACCGGCTGCTCAAGTCGGAGGCCGACGCCGACGACGTGGCCCAGGAGGCGTTCCTGCGTCTGTGCCGCGCGCCTGACTTCGCGAGTTTCAATCATCCCCGTGCGGTCTTGTTCAAGACGGGCTACCGCCTCGCGCTGAACCGCATGCGCCAGCGGCGCAGCAATCCCATCGATCGCAGCGAGCCGATGCTGGAGGACGTGGTCTGCGGCCGCGGCGCCGCCGCCTCGGCCGAGGAGATCCTCATCGCCGGCGAGCAGGAGGCGGCCTATGGCCGCGCGCTCGAGAGCCTGCCGAATCGCTGTCGCGAAGTGATCGAACTCCGCACCGTCCAGGAGCTCTCCTACAAGGAAATGTCAGAGACGCTGGGCCTTTCGGTCAGCACCCTCGAGAAGCATCTGGCCAAGGGAAAGCGGGTCTGCGCCGAGGTGCTGTCCGCCTGGTGGGCCGAACCCATGCGCGCGGAAGCCGCCTGATCCGGGCAGGGACGAGGGAAGCATGCGACGCACGATGCGACACCTGGGCGCGGCCCTGGTCATGCTGCTGTTGCTCGGCCTTGGCGGCGCCCCCCAGGCCGCCTGGGCCCGGGCGAACCCGCCCCCGCGGGCCGAAATCCTGTGGGACAGCTGGGGTGTCCCGCACATCTTCGCGCGGACGGACAACGACCTATTCTACGCCCTCGGCTGGGCCACCATGCACAACCACGCCAACGTCATGCTGCGCCTCTACGGCCAGGCGCGCGGGCGGGCCGCCGAGTACTGGGGGGAGTCCTACGTCGAATCCGACATCCAGGTCCGCACATTGAAGATCGGCGAACGCGCTGAACGGGCCCTCGCGCAACAGACGCCGGCCTTCCGCGCCAAGCTGGACGCCTTCGCCGAGGGGGTGAACGCCTACGCCGCGGCCCATCCCGACAAGATCGCCGCGGACGTCCGACAGGTCCTGCCCGTGCATCCGGTCGACTTCATGGCCCATCAGCAACGCTCCGGCGTGCTGCCCTTCGCCTTCGCGGCCCTGAAGGGCGAGGTCGACAGCTGGATGTCGCGCGGCTCCAACGCCTGGGCCATCGGCCCGAAGAAATCGGCCAGCGGCAACGCCATGCTGGTCATGAACCCGCACATTCCGTGGGGCGACTTCGCCTTCGGCGGCCTGTTCCGGGTGTTCGAGGTCGACGCCAAGTCCCCCAGCATGGACTTCTACGGCGCGATGCAGGTCGGCACGCCCGTGATCAGCGGGGGGTTCAACGATCACCTGGGCTGGACCGGAACGGTCAACACGCTGGACGATGTCGACGTCTACGAACTGACCCTGGCCGACGGCGGCTATGTCTACGACGGCGCCGTCCGGCCGTTCGAGGAAACCCGCACCAGCTTCGGGGTCCGCCAGCCGGACGGAACCCTCGAGGACCGCCCGCTGGTCATCCGCTGGTCGGTCCAGGGTCCGGTGATCGGCGAGAAGCCGGGCAAGGCCCTGGCCGTCCGGCTGGCCGCGATCGACATGCCGTTCCAGTACCAGCAGTACTGGGACATGACCGTCTCGCGGTCGTGGAAACAGTTCCGCAAGGCCATCGCGCGGATGCAGTTCCCCAAGCAGAATCTGGTCTACGCCGACGCCGGGGGGAACATCTTCTACCTCGCCTCCGGCCGGATTCCGGCACGCGAGGACGGCGACTACGCCTTCTGGGACGGCATTGTCCCCGGCGACACCTCGCGCACGCTGTGGACCGACACCCTGCCGTTCGAGGCTCTCCCCCAGACCTTCAATCCGCCCGCCGGCTGGCTGCAGAACGAGAACGAACCGCCCTGGTACGTCACCGACCCGGCGACCTTTACGCCCGAGCAGTTCCCGGCCTGGATGTCGCCGCGCACCCTCGGCCCGCGCACGCAGCGGTCGCTGCGCATGATCACCGCCAGGCCGATGATGACCTTCGACGATGTGGTCGAGGACAAGCTGTCCACCCGGTCCGAACTGGCCGACCGGCTGGTCGACGACCTGGTCGCCGCCGCGAAGACCGGGGGCGGAGAGAGGGCGTTGAAGGCCGCCGCCGTGCTGGCGGCCTGGGACCGCGAGATGGACGGCGACAGCCGCGGCGCGATCCTCTTCATGGCCTGGCTGGGCAAGTACAAGCGACCCTACGACATGGATCCGGCCCTGTTCCGCGAGACCTGGGTCGCGGCCCGGCCAATGGCCACGCCGGCCGGCCTGGCCGACCCAACCCGCGCCGTCGCCCTGCTGGAGGCCGCGGCCGACGAAACGATCGCCAGATACGGCGCGCTGGATGTCCCCTACGGCGACGTCTACCGGCTGCGGTGGGGCGGCGGGATCGACCTGCCCGGCAACGGTGCGACCGGTGGTTACGGCGTGTTCCGTGTGACCGACTACCTGCCCGACGCCGACGGCAAGCGCCGCGCCTTCCAGGGCGACAGTTTCGTCAGCATCATGGAGTTCTCCAGACCGGTCAGGGCCCGGGTGCTGCTGTCCTACGGCAACGCCAGCCAGCCGGGGTCGCCTCACGACGGCGATCAGCTCAGGCTCTACTCGGCCAAGACCCTGCGCCCGGTCTGGCGCACGCGGGCCGAGATCGAGGCCAATCTCGAGGAGCGCGAAATCCTCCGATGACGACGCCGTTGCAGGGTCTGATGCAGGACCGGCCGCTGCTGATCGCCTCGTTGCTGACGCACGGGGCGACATTCAACGGTCCGCGCGAGATCGTCTCGCGGCTTCCCGGAAGCCTTGCCCGGTTCACCTTCGCCCAGGCCGAGGTCCGCGCGCGGCGGCTGGCCAAGGGACTGGAGCGGCTGGGTCTCCGGCCCGGCGACCGTCTGGCCAGCCTGGCCTGGAACACCCACCGGCATTTCGAGCTGTTCTACGGCGTACCCGGCATGGGCGCCGTGCTGCACACCCTCAACCCGAGGCTCTGGGAGGAACAGCTGGTCTACATCGCCGGCCATGCCGAGGACCGGGTGCTGTTCTTCGACCCCGACTTGCTGGGCCTTGTCGTTCGCCTGGCGCCCAAGCTGCCGTCGGTGGAACACTATGTGCTGCTGGGTGGCCGCGACGAACTGCCGGCCGAGCTCCCCTTCCCGGTCATCGCCTACGAAGACCTGCTGGCCGATGACGACTACCGCTGGCCCGAGTTCGACGAACGGACGGCGGCCCTGCTCTGCTACACCTCGGGCACGACCGGCATGCCCAAGGGCGTCCTGAGCTCCCATCGCTCGACCGTTCTGCACACGCTCTATTCCCAATCGGCAAACGCCTTCGGCCTGACCCCGTTCGATTCGGTGCTGCTGGTGGTGCCGATGTTCCACGCCCAGGGCTGGGGGCTGCCCTTCAGCTGCGCCATCGCCGGCGCGAAGCTGGTGCTGCCGGGGGCCGCGCCCGACCCGAGGACGGTGGTCGACCTGCTGCACGCCGAGGGCGCGACCCTGGCCATGGGCGTTCCCACGGTCTGGACCGGCGTCTTCGACGAACTGGATCGCAGCGGTCGCGACCTCGGGCCGCTGAAGCGCGCCCTGATCGGCGGATCGGCCGTGCCACCGGCCATGAGCCAGCGGTTGCGCGGACAATACGGCGTCGCCGTGGTCACCGGCTGGGGCATGACCGAACTCAGCCCGCTCGGCTCGTTCACCGGCTCGACGCCAGAGATCGAGGCTCTTCCCGCCGAACGGCACGAGGCGGCCCTGCATGGCCGCGCGGGCCGCATGCTCTATCCGGTCGAAATCCGTGTGCTCGGCCCCGACGGCGCGGTCCTGCCGCACGATGGGGTCAGCGCCGGCGACATACAGGTGCGCGGCCCCTGCGTCGCGAGCGGCTACTATCGCGGAGAGGGCGGCGACGTCCTGACCGACGACGGCTGGTTCCCCACGGGCGATGTCGGCACAGTCGACGAGCACGGCGCCGTGGCCATCACCGACCGCCTCAAGGACCTGATCAAGTCGGGCGGCGAATGGATCAGCTCCACCGATCTGGAGAAGGCCGCCTGCGACACGCCCGGCGTGGCCCAGGCCGCGGCCATCGCCGTGCCGCACCCGCGCTGGCAGGAGCGGCCGCTGATGCTGGTCACGGCCTCCCCCGGCGTCAGGCTTGACCCGGGCGCCGTGCTTGAGACGATGCGACGCACGCTGGCCCGCTGGCAGCTGCCGGATGACGTGGTCGTGGTGGACGAGCTGCCGCTCACCGCCACCGGAAAAATCGACAAGAAGGCCCTGAGGGCGCGGCACCAGGATCACCTGGCCGGGCTCGCAACGGGGTCCCTGGAGGAGAGTGCATGACCAACGCCGCCACGCTGGCGAAGCCGCCGATCGCCTATTTCCCGGAAATCCGCACCCTGGGCGACGCGCCGCGGTTCCATGGCCGGACGCGCGGCGACAAGCTGGCCCTGTGGTTCGAGGGCCGGGCGACGACCTTCGCCGAATTCGACAAGCACACGGCCCGGGTGGCCAACGGCCTGCTGGCCGAGGGCGTCCGGCGCGGCTCGCGCATTTCCTACCTGGGCAAGAACTCGGACCGGTACTTCGAGATCCTGTTCGGCGCGGCGCGCATCGGCGCAGTGCTGGCCCCGGTCAACTGGCGGCTGGCCGAACCGGAGGTGGTCTACATCACCAACGACGCCGAGGCGGAGGTGCTGTTCGTCGACGGTCACTGCCTGCCCCTGGTCGAGCGCATCGAGGGTCAGTTGCCCACGGTGCGCAAGATCGTGACCATGGACCCGGGCGGGCGCCGGGAGGATTACCAGACCTGGCGCGACCGCCAGAGCGACGCCGACCAGGCCGAGCCCGTGTCGCGCGACGACGTGGCGGTGCAGCTCTACACCAGCGGCACCACGGGGCGGCCCAAGGGCGTGCAGCTGGCGCACCGCAACTTCTACGCCTTCAACGAATACGCAGCGACGCACCCGGGCGCGTTCGGGTCCGACATGGACTGGAACCAGTGGGAGCCGGAGGACGTCAGCCTGATCGCGATGCCGATCTTCCACATCAGCGGCACGGGCTGGGGCGTCGTCGGACTCTATTCCGGCGCCACCAACATCGTGCTCAGCGAGTTCGACAACACCGCGGTGATCAACAGCATCCGGGACTTCCGGATCTCCAAGACGGTGCTGGTGCCGACCACCATCCAGATGATCCTCGACACGCCGGGGCTCGACCCGGCCGACTTCGCCTCGATGACCGATTTCCTCTACGGGGCCTCGGCCATTCCGCTGGACCTGCTGGAGCGGGCCATCGACACGCTCAAGTGCGGCTTCGTGCAGCTTTACGGCATGACCGAGACCACCGGCGCGGTGACCTATCTGCCGCGAGACGACCACCGGGCGGGCAATCCGCGCCTGCGCTCGGCCGGCAAGGTGATTCCCGGCGCGCAGATCCGGATCATGGACCCCGCCGGCGACGAGGTCTTCGGACCCAACCGTGTCGGCGAGATCTGCATCAAGTCCCCCACAACCATGGTGGGCTACTGGAAGCAGGACGCCGAGACCGCCCGCACGATCCAGGCCGACGGCTGGGTCCGGACGGGCGACGCGGGGATGATGGACGAGGACGGCTACGTCTTCATCAGCGACCGCGTGAAGGACATGATCGTCACCGGCGGCGAGAACGTCTATCCGGCCGAGGTCGAGAACGCGATGTACGGCCATCCCGACATCGCCGAGGTGGCCGTGATCGGGGTGCCCGACGCGAAATGGGGTGAGGCGGTCAAGGCCGTGGTCGTGGTCAAGCCCGGCCACGCCGCGGACGCCGCCAGCATCCTCGACTTCACCCGCCAGCGGATCGCCGGATACAAGACACCCAAGTCCGTGGACTTCATCGACGCCCTGCCCCGCAACGCCTCGGGCAAGGTGCTCAAGCGCGATCTGCGCGAGCCCTACTGGGCCGGCCGCGACCGGCGGGTGAACTGACATGAAGCGCCGGTACGTCGTCGGGGCCGCGACCGCAGGGGTGCTGCTGGCCGGGGCCGTGGCGGTCAATGTCGCCATTGGCGACGTGGTCACGGTGTTCACCAGCGGCTCGGCCAAGATGCTCTGCACCGACATCTTCGTCGCCGGACGCGACCCGGCGTTGGCCTGGCGGCAGGACTTCAAGCGGCTGTCGACCCCGGGAAAATATCTTGGGGTGGTCAAGCCGAAGGTGGATCTGGCCGGCAAGACGGTGACCGCCAGCCTCTGGGGCTACAAGACCCGCGCCGCGATCTTCCGGCAGGGCATCGGTTGCACGGCGGCCGAGGGGGCCAGCGTGGCGGCTTTGCGCGCCCAGGGCCAGGGCGTCGCCACCGCCCTGCCGCGGCCGGATCCGGACACCCTCTGGCCCGAGGGCGGCGCGACGCAGATCGGCCACCTGCCGCCCGGCGTCGACGGCTCCGCGCTGACCGCGGCGATCGACAAGGTGTTCACCGAGTCCGACCCCGCCCGGCCGATCAACACGCGCGGCGTGGTGATCATCTACAAGGGCCGGATCATCGGCGAGCGCTACGGCGAGGGCTTCGACACCGAGACGGCCCATCTGTCGAATTCGGTGGCCAAGAGCGTCACGGCGACGCTGATCGGCATCCTGGTCGGCCAGGGCAGGCTGGACCTGAACAAGCCGGCCCCGATCGCCGAGTGGGGCGGCCCGGGTGATCCGCGCGGGGCGATCACCCTCGACAACCTCATGCGCATGTCGAGCGGGCTGCAGTTCGAGGAGAGCTACAGCAAGGTGAAGTCCGACATCACCATGCAATACGTCGGCGGCGATCTGGCCGGCTATTCGGCCGCCAAGCCGCTCGAGGTTCCGCCCGGGACCCGCTGGCAGTACTCGACCGGCACGTCGAACATCCTGGGCCGGATCGTCACCGAGGCGGCGGGCCCCGACCTGCCGACGGCCTTCGCGTTTCCGCGCAAGGCGCTGTTCGAGCCGCTGGGCATGCGCACGGCCGTGTTCGAGCCGGACGCGGCCGGCAACCTCGTCGGCGGCAGCAGTTTCTACGCCAGCGCCCGGGACTACGGTCGCCTGGGCCTGCTCTACCTCAACGACGGACTGTGGGACGGCAAACGGATCCTGCCCGAGGGCTGGGTTGATTACGTGCGCAGGCCCACGCCGGGGTCGGACGGCCGGTACGGCGCCCAGTTCTGGCTGCGGGGGAAGCATTCGCATGACCTGGGAATCCCGCCGGACATGTTCAACATGAACGGCCACCAGGGGCAGCACGTGGTGATCATTCCATCGCGGGATCTGGTGGTGGTCCGCGTCGGCCTCAGCGAGTTCGACACCTGGGACGCCACGGCCTTCGTGGCGGACGTGCTGCGGGCCCTGCCCGCGCCGTCAGCAGGGAAAGGAAGGCCGGTATGACGCCCGTCGACCGGATGCTGGCCGAACAGGCCTGCCAGAAGCTGCAGATGCAGTACGGCGTGTTCGCCGACCGCGGCGAGGTCGAGGGGTTCGTGGGGCTGTTCACGACCGACGCCTCGATCACCGTTCCCGAGCACCCGCCGTTCACGGGCCACGACGCCATCCGAGCCTCGATCCAGGCGCTGGCGGCGACCGGCCTGACGATGCGCCACGTGATCACCAACCCGGTGATCGAGGTAACCGGCCCCGACAGCGCGACGGGCGTCTGCTACCTGATCGTGTTCAACAGCGCCGCGCCCGCCGACCCGGCCGGAACCCGGCCGGCGGCCCTGCCCGCCACCGTCGGCGAGTACGCCGACCGCTTCCGGCGGACCGCCGACGGCTGGCGTTTCGAGTCCCGTGTGCTCCGCCGGGTCTTCCGGCGCATCGACGACCCGATGCTCGCGGCGGCCGGCCAGGCGCCGCAGGGGAAAGCTTGAATTGAGGTCGGCGGGGGTCAAACCTGCTGGCGGATAGCCCTGCGCCGCGTGTCCTTGTTTCGACATCCCCACGGTTCTGGAACTGAGAGATCGAGATGGAAATCGGAGACTGGAAGTCTGTCGCCGGCATGAGCGAGACCTATCGCCGGGCGCGTGAACTGGGCCTCGAAACCAACATCGCCGAGCTCGAGGCCTTTGGATTCACTGTCATTGAGCCCGAAAAGACCGGCGCTCCGGCGGGGTTCGCCGAGCGACTGTACGAAAAGGTCCTCGAGATCGGCCGGCAGGAAGACGCGCTGGCCGTGGAGCTGAACAAGCACGCCGACGCGGCCAAGCCGGCCTATGGCCGCCAGTTGTTCCACCTGCTCGCGCGCGATCCGATCTTCGCCGAGGCGGTCATGAATCCGGTGGCCCAGACCATGGCCAGCTATCTGATGGGCCTGAGCTACCGGCTCTTCAGCATGGTCGCCTTCGTCAAGGATGGCCCGGCCCGATCGACCCATATGCACAGCGATTCGGTCGGCGTGCCCTCGCCGCTGCCGGCCTATGGCAGCGTCTGCAACGTCAGCTGGATCCTCACCGACTACACCCCCGAGAACGGCACGCTGGGCATGGTCCCGGGCAGCCACCGCCTGTGCCGTCACCCGACCGACATGGAGCAGCCGAAGTTCCTCGGCGGTCCGATGGACGACGCCATGGTCGCCCCGATCATCGCCAGGCCGGGATCCCTGGCGGTGTTTACCGGCAACACCTGGCACTGCACCTACCCCAAAACCACGGACGGGGTGCGCGCCCACATCGCCACGGCCTATTGTCGCAACTACATCGCCCCCGCCGAGGCCTATGACGACCTGCCCGACTCGGCCATCGCCCCGTTCGGGCCGGAACTCGCGCGCCTCGTCGGCCGCAGCGCCTGGCAGGGGTATCGCGCCGAAGGGCCGAAGCTGGAAAACATGGCGCTCGTGCGCCCGGCCTATCAGAGCCAGTACGGCTGAGGAGCGCGGCATGAGCGACAAGATCGAACTGGGCAGCCCCGAATGGATGGCGGCCCTCAAGGGCAAGATCGAGGCCTGCATGGCCGCCGATCCGGGCATGCGCTTCAGCATCTGCGAGGTGTTCACGGGCGTGCCCAGCCACCTCGACAAGCACGGCACCGGCGTTCTCGCCTGGTACTGCCGCATCGCTGACGGCAAGCTGGAGTTCGAGGACGGCGAGATCGACGACGCCGACATCAAGACCACGACGGACTACGACTTCATCCTGCCGTTCGCGCGCATGAAGCTGACGCCGGAGACGATGGACGAGTACCAGCGCATGCACGAGGACGGCCTCAAGCGGGGGCTGATCAAGCCGCAGGGCGACCGCAGCAAGGTGCCGCCCGCCTTCCACGGCATGCACAACGAACTGGCCGAGGTCACCGCCTGAAGGCGGAGCCCACCCGAGGAACGCCGATGACAACCGAATACGAGTACATGATCTACGAGAAGCCCGAGCCGGGCGTCGCGCGGATCGTGATGAACCGCCCCCAGGCCGCCAACGCCCAGGACACGCGGTTTCTCTATGAGCTGAACGCCTGCTTCGACCGCGGGGCCCGCGAGGACGATGTGCGGGTGATCATCCTGGCCGCCAACGGCAAGCACTTCTCGTCCGGCCACGACATCCGCGAGCGGGACCACCACGACAACCAGGACCTGTTCACCCCGGTGACCAACTTCCAGCAGCACCGTCGCGCCGGCGCCGAGGGTCGCATGTCGCGCGAGGAGGAGCTGTACACGGGTCTCAGCGAGCGCTGGCGCAACCTGCCCAAGATCACCATCGCGGCGGTGCAGGGGAAATGTGTCTCGGGCGGCCTGCTGCTCTGCTGGCCCTGCGACCTGATCATCGCCAGCGACGACGCCGAATTCACCGAGGTCACCGTGGCCATGGGCATCGCCGGCGTCGAATGGTTCGCCCATCCCTGGGAGATGCCGGCCCGCAAGGCCAAGGAGATGCTGCTGACAGGCGACCCGATCGGCGCCGAGGAAGCCCGCCAGCTGGGCATGGTCAACAAGGTCGTGCCGCGGGCCGACCTGCCCGAGGCGGCCCTGGCCATGGCGCGCAAGATCGCCGCCCAGCCGAGCTTCGCCACCAAGATGGCCAAACAGGCGGTCAACGGCGCCCAGGACGCCCAGGGCCGGCCGGCCGCGATGCAGATCGCCTTCGCCCTGCACCAGCTTGCGCACAGCCACTGCATGGAAGTGCACGGCCTGCCGGTCGATCCTGGCGGCATCTTCGGCGGCGTGAAGAAATCCTACGCGGAGGGCGATGAGCCCTTCCGGGCCCCGGCGGCCGAGTAAGCCGAACCTCCCTCGATACCTTCGGGCGCCTTCATCGCACGACGCCGCGGAGCCAGGCTCCGCGGCGTTTCTTTGCCGGGCGAATGGAGACATTCAGTTCAACGCCTGTCCCCGGGGCCGGCGTAGTCTCTATGCCGACGGCGTCACATGCGCGCGCTGGACGCCGGCCAGCATCATCACGTTGGGCCCTTCGTCACCGTAGCCCTGCCAGGCCTTGCGGCCCATCAGCCGGGCGAACTCCGGTCCGAACCGGGCGATGTAGTCGTCGGGAACATCCGAGAAGCTCTCGCCCGGATAGACGTAGTTGCGCGAATACATGATCGCGCAGTGCACGCGCAGATCCTCGTCCTCCTTCGGATAGGTGCCGTGCCAGAGATTGCCGCTGAAGACGAACAGCGAGCCGGCCTTGGCGATCACGGGAATGCCCGAGTCGTTCTCGTTGGGGCCGCCCATCATCCTGGGCAGATCCATCGGCCCCGGCTGACGGCAATAGCGGTGACTGCCGGGCACGATGAAGAAGGTGCCCTTCTCCTCGGTGTAGTCGGTCAGGATCCAGCTGGTGTTGCAGGTCGCGCCATAGGGCGGCAGCGGCGAGGAGAAGCCCACCGAGTCGCAGTGCATGCGTGTCGTGCCGGCCTTGCCACGCTTCAGGAGGGCGGCGGAATTGTAGATGTGGTTGCTCGCGCCCGTCAGGTACTTGGCGAGGGTCAGCGCTACCGGGCTGACCGCCGCTTCGGCGAACACCGGATCCTTGGCCGGAATACGAAACAGGCTGCGACCGTAGACCGGGCGCTCCGACTGGGGCCGGTTCATCATGTCGACCACGTCCGGCGACTCGCGCGCCTCCAGAGCCAGCACGGCCTCGAGCATGCGGTCGGTGAAGCCGGGCGGGGCGGCCTTTTCCGGCTCGATGATGGTGAAGCCGAATGCTTCCAGTTCCGCCAGATTGGTCTCAAGACCGAGGTCCCGCGCCTTGCGATAGACGTCGCCGAGTTCGGCGGTCGCCTTCCATTGCCCGATTTCCATCCCGTTCTCCCTGCGCGGCCGTTGCATCCGCCGTCGGCGTCTGAGACACGGCGGCGACCGGCTTCCGCCATCGAAAGGCCCGCCGCGCGGGCCGGTCGGGCGTGGCGGATCAGGGGCCGCCCGGTGTCTCCATGGCGGAGGGCCTATCCATGAGCGACGTCCAGTCATCCCCGGGCGGCACGACCGCCCCCGCGCCGGCGACGCGCCCGATGATGCGCACCGCGGCCGGCGT
>DAORNX010000033.1:0-11913 GCA_035441225.1 Caulobacter sp. | reverse complement strand
CCTGGACCGGACGGCCGTGCGCGCCTTCGCCGAGAAGTTCAGCTGGCGCGCCTGCGCCGAGCAGTTCGTGCGCAACCTCGAGCCCTATCCCGAGCCGGAAAAGACGCGCTTCTGGCGGCGTCTGCGGCGTCTGGCGCGACTGCGGCGGCGGCCGAAAGCGGCCTAGACAAGGCCAATTCTCCCACGAAAAACGCCGCGGCCCTTTCGAGCCGCGGCGCCGGTCGTCGCGCTGGCGGGAGAGATCTAGCTCGCCGGACGCGCCATGGCCGTGCCGGCCTTGAACGCGGCCTTGCCGGCTTCGTGCTGGGCGGGCGGCAGCGGGATCAGGCCGCGGCTCTGGAGATAGCCGCCACGCGCCGACGCCGCGTCGGAGAGGAACTCCTCGACGAACTCGCGCAGGCCCGGCGTCACGCCCAGGTTGGACTTCTTGACGTAGATGTAGAGCGAGCGCGACAGCGGGTAGCTGCCGTTGGCGATGGTCGTGGCGGTCGGGAAGACGCCGTTGACCGAGGCGCCCTTCACCTTGTCGCCGTTCTCCTCGAGGAAGGAGTAGCCGAACACGCCCAGGGCGCCCGGCGTGCGGGTCAGGGTCTGGACGATGGCGTTGTCGTTCTCGCCCGCGTCGATCCAGCCGTCCGCGCGCAGCGGGTCGACCAGGCCCTTGAAGCCCTTCTCGTTGTTCGAGCGCAGCTCGGCCAGCAGCGGGAAGCGGCGCGCGCCCTCTTCAATGCCGAGCTCGAGGAAGGCGTCACGGGTGCCCGACGTGGGCGGCGGGCCGTAGACCACGATGCGGTTGCCCGGCAGGCCCGCGCCGATTTCGTCCCAGGCCTTGTAGGGGTTGGGCACGAACTTGCCGTAGCGCAGCACCTTGGCCGACAGGCCCAGATACAGATGCTCGATCTTGAAGGCGTAGTCGGCGCCGTCCTTGTCGGTGGCGATGACGATGCCGTCGAAGCCGATCTTGATGGCGATGATGTCGTTCACCCCCTTGGCGGCGCAGGCGTCGAATTCGGACTTCTTCATCGGCCGCGAGGCGTTGGCGATGTCGGGGAAGCCTTCGCCGGTGCCGCCGCAGAACAGCTTGAAGCCGCCGCCGGTGCCCAGGGATTCGACCTTGGGCGCCTTGGAGCCGGTCTTGCGGGCGAAGTTCTCCGCCACGCGGGTGCTGAAGGGGAACACGGTCGAGGAACCGGCGGCCCAGACATAGTCCCGGGCCGCATGGGCCTGGGACGCGACGGTCATGACCGCGACGGCGGCGACCGTTCCGAGGATTTTCTTCATGGGAGGATGTCCTTGGTGAAGGCGATCAGAAATCGAACTGGGCGCGGAACTGCAGGGTGTTGACGTCGACGTCGGCGCCGAGGGCGGGGTTGTCGTTCTGCGACATGCTGTAGTTGGCCATGAAGCGGACATAGGGGAACGGGTACCAGTTGGCGCCGAGGGTCCAGGCCGAATACTCGCCGGCCGTGCCAACGCCGGTGATATCGGTCAGGTCGGTGCTGTCATAGCGAACCGCGAGCTCGAATGCACCGGGGCCGCCGGCCGTCACCGGATTGAGGATCTTGGTGCGGCCCAGTTCGCCCTTCTTCACCTCCATGTTGCGCTTTTCGCCGGTCACGAACCAGCTGGCGGCCAGGTAGTAGGCCCTGGCGTTCTGGTCGAGGCCGTTGGTGCGGTCGATGTCGATGTTGGCGTACTCGCCCTGCAGCGAGAAGGGACCGGCGATCCACAGGGCTTCGCCGGCGATCTGGGTGTCGCTGTCGCCGATACCGCCGCTGGAGGTGAACTGGGCGCCGTAGTTGGTGTTGTTGCGCACCGCGTAGCTGAACGCGCCCTGATCACCGCGGTCGCGCTTGCGGGCCCAGACGCCCAGGTGGACCAGGTTGGTGTCGGTCATCACCGGCGCCCAGGTGAAGCGGCCCTGGATGGAAGCCTGCTCGCTGCCGCCGTCGTTGCCGATCACGACCGGGTCGGCGCTGTTGATCGAATCGCCCGACACGGCGGCCAGCGCCGTCCAGTTTTCGCCGTTCAGCTTGGCGGCGACGGTCATCACGCGGCTGACGCCGAGCACGTCGTTGTACGATCCGCGCTCCATGAAGGTGATGTAGCGCGACGAGGACACGTTCTCGAGCGAAACGGTCTTGAAGTTGCCGACCATGATCGAGGCGTTGTCGGACGGCTTGTACTCGAGGATCAGGTCTTCCCAGGCGGCCGAGCCGCCGACGACCTGCACCTCGGCCTTGTAGGCCCAGTTCTGGTTCCAGGTGCCCTCGACGCCGAGGCGCACCGTGCGGGTGCGGGTGACCTGCGAGCTGTAGTCCGCGCCGGTC
This sequence comes from Caulobacter sp., assembly GCA_035441225.1. Taxonomy (GTDB): domain Bacteria; phylum Pseudomonadota; class Alphaproteobacteria; order Caulobacterales; family Caulobacteraceae; genus Caulobacter. The sequence goes on along the minus strand of DAORNX010000033.1, from coordinate 9,583 downwards.
TCGCGATCGACGTCCTGGTTCACGGCGTCGATGTAGGCGCGACCGCGGACCTTGAAGGTGAAGCTGTCGTTCTGGAATTGCGGAGCGCCCTTCCAGGCGGTGGTGGTTTCCTGAGCGGAGGCGCCCGACGCCAGGGCCAGCGCCATCAGCGCGCCCAGAGCGGACCCGCAAACCAGCGAGGTCTTCGTGTTCATGTTCGGATCCTTGTCCCGATACCCCACGCCCCTCGCGTCGGGTTCGGCCGGACTCCTAGGGGCGGGCCGCGACGGTCCGGCGACAGGTCAGGCAAGGTTCCGCGACAGCGGCGCGACGATTTGGTGACAGGCGGTCAGGATACGGAGGAATTGGGGACATGCACCTTCTTCAGGTACGTGTCCCCGCGCTCACAGCAGGCGGCTGCGGATGGCCTGGGACAGCAGGTCGATGGCCGACACCGCCACGACGATGACGAGCACGATGCAGCCGGTCTGGCCGTAGCTGAAGGTGTTGGTCGAATCGATCAGCACCTGGCCGATGCCGCCGGCGCCGATCAGGCCCAGCACGGTCGCCGCCCGGCTGTTGGATTCGAAGCGGTAGAGGCCGTAGCTGGTCCACAGCGGGGCGACCTGGGGGATGACGCCCCAGACGATTTCCTGCAGGCGGCCGGCACCGGTGGCGCGCACCCCCTCGACCGGGCCCTTGTCGATCGACTCGACCGCCTCGGAGAACAGCTTGGCCAGCACCCCGCCGGTATTGAACATCATCGCCATGACCCCGGCGAACGGCCCGAGACCGACCGCGGTGATGAAGATCACCGCCACGACCAGGTCGGGAATGGAGCGAATCAGGTCCAGCACGCGCCGCACCGGCTGCTGGATCCAGACCGGCGTGATGTTGCTCGCGCCGAGCAGGCCGAACGGGATGGCCACCAGGATGGCGAGGAAGGTGCCCCACAGCGCCATCTGGATCGTCTGCCACATCTTGCTGACGTAGAGCCCCCAGGCGTTCTCGGTCAGGTCGGACATGGTCCAGGTCGGGTCCCAGAACCGGAACGGCTGGAAGAAGCCGTTGATGAACTCGCCCATCCGGCTTTCGCTGCTGAACAGCATCGGGAACTTGCCGATCTCGGCCGGTCCGAAACTGATCACCAGCAGCACGCCGACGCCGCCCCAGAGGGCGAGGTCGAACAGCTGGGCCGACAGGGGCCGGCGCGGCGGTTGCAGGGTGTCCGTCGAGGTCATGCGGGGATCAGCCGGCGGGCGGGGGCGGCGCAGCCGCCGTGGTCGCCGCCTTCTTGTCGAGCTGGGCCTGGATGTCGTCCAGCGCGGCCTGGGCCGCGGCGACCTTGGCCGGATCGCCGCCCTCCCGGGCGAGGCCGAGGTTCTCGAGCGCCTCCATCTTGCGCACCACCAGCAGATGGCTGTCGTCGGCCGGCAGGAAGCCGCCGATGCTCAGCCGGGCCAGGTTGGCCCGCTGGCGTTCGGCTTCGGGGCCCGTTCCCTGGCCATAGGTGAGGAAGAACTGGCGCAGCTTCTCCTTGATCACCGGATCGAGGTCCTTGCGCCACACGATCGGATCCTCCGGCAGAAGGTCCGACTGCCAGATCACCCGCACCCGGTCGGCCTGGCCCTCGCCACGCCCCTTGTTCAGCGACAGGGCCGTGGAATTGTTGGTCGAGGCGTCGAGGCGGCCATTGGCCACCGCGAACAGGTTGGCCTGGTGGCTGGCCGACAGGACCGTCTTGAAGCAGGTCTCCGGCTTCTTGCCGGCGGGAATGAAGACGTAGGTCATCGGCGCCAGGGTGCCGGAGGTCGACTTCTTGTCGCCCATGCCGAAGTTCAGGGTCCGGTCGCACTTGAGCAGGTCGTCGATCGTACGGATCGGGCTGTTCGCCGGCACGATGATGACCGAGCGATAGCCGTCCTTGCCGGACGGGTCGAAGGTGCGGGCGAAGACCTCGCCGTTCGAGCGGCGCACGGCCTCCAGGCCCGACTGGTTGGAGAACCAGCCCAGGTCGGTCTGCTTGAACCGCATCGCCTCGATCAGCGCGCTGTAGCTGCCGGAGAAGAAGGGCTTCACCTTCAGGCCGGTCTGCTTTTCCATGTCGGCCAGAATGGGAGCCCAGTAGGACTCCATGTTCTGGGCGGACTCGGTGTTGAGGATCGAGAAATTGATCGTGTCCTGGGCGGCGCCGGTGGCGGCCTTCTCGCCACAGCCGGCGAGCGCCAGGGCCGCGACGGCCCCGAGGGCCAGAAGAGAGCGGCGGAGAATCATGCGGGGGCTCCTTCCCAGAACACGTCTTCGAATTCCGGGCCGTAGATATCGATGAGTTTGTCGCGCTTGAGGCCGGCGGCGGGACCGTCATAGACCATCCTGCCGGCCTTCAGCGCCACGACCCGGTCGCAGTACTTCAGGGCGTAGTCGACCTGGTGCAGGGTGACGATGACGGTCAGCCCGTCCTTGCGGTTCAGTTCGCGCAGGATCTCCATGACCTTGCGGGCGGATACCGGATCCAGCGAGGCCACCGGTTCGTCGGCGAGGATGATCTTGGCCTTCTGGACCAGGGCGCGGGCGATGGCCCCCCGCTGCTGCTGGCCGCCGGAGAGGGTGTTGGCCCGCTGGCCGGCGTAGTCGGAGACCCCGACCCGGTGCAGCGCCTGCATGGCCGCCATCCTGGTCTCCTCCGGCCAGCGGCCGAGCACGCCCTGGAGGAAACCGATGCGGCCCAGAGACCCGAGCGCGACGTTGGTGAACAGGCTGAGCCGGCCCACCAGGTTGAACTGCTGGGCGATGAAGCCGATGCGGATGCGCGTCTCGCGGACCTTCTCGCTCAGTCGTCCGCGGGCCTGTACCTTGCCGCCGAACGCCTCGATCACGCCGTCGCCCGGATCGATCGTCTGCAGGCCGTCCACCGAGCGCAACAGGGTCGATTTACCCGACCCGGACGGACCGATCAGCGCGACCATCTCCCCGCGCGCGACGTCAAGGGAGACCCCGTCGAGCGCGCGGCGGGAACCAAAGGTCTTGGAGACCGAGCGGATCGAGAGGACGGCGTCTGTCGTCATGGCTTTTCGGCGAGAGTCCTAACACAGAAGCCCGTCCCTCATGGAAGGGGCGTGCGAAAGTTTCGTGACGGGAAGGCATATCTCTCCCCGGGACCGGCTGGGAAGGGCTGTCAGGCCACCCCTGGCGGGAAATGCGCGCCCGACCGCTCGCGCCACGCGACAAATGCCTCTTTACATCTGAATCAACAGACCCTATCTCGCGCGCTTCCGGCGGACCCCGTGTCCAACTGCGCTGCTAACGCCGGTCTGGGTTTAACAATTTACAGGGGGCTACGTGAATTGCGCACGTACCATACTCCCCTGGACCTGGTCCGTGAGCGGTCGCCGGATAGGCCTGTCGCACTTGTGCGACCTGCCCCCGTCGCCGTAGCGGCGCGCTGGTTCCAGGACAATCTGAAAGCTGACGTCTTCTATGCGGTGAAGGCGAACCCGTCGCGCTGGGTCATCGAGGCCCTGGTCGGCGCGGGCGTCACTGGATTTGACGTCGCCTCGCTGAGGGAAATCGAGCTGGTGCGGTCGGTGAGCCCGGACGCTCGGCTGGCCTTCATGCATCCGGTCAAGAGCCGCGCGGCGATCACCCGGGCCTATTTCGATCACGGCCTGCGGACCTTCTCGCTCGACTGCCACGACGAGCTGGACAAGATTCTCGACGCCACCGGCCAGGCCAGCGACCTGAACCTGGTCGTGCGCATGGCGGTCTCGGCCGACGGCGCCGCCTACAGCCTGTCAGGCAAGTTCGGCATTGCGCCGGAGCAGGCGTCTTCGCTGCTGCTGGCCACCCGACAGGCGGTCAAGGACGGGCTGATGGGAGTCAGCTTCCATGTCGGCAGCCAGTGCATGCGCCCGACCGCCTACCAGGCGGCCATGGCCCAGGTCGGCCGTTCGATCAGCCGCGCCGGGGTGATCGTCGACATCGTCGATGTCGGCGGCGGTTTCCCGTCGGTCTACCCGGGCATGGTCCCGCCGGACATGAGCGAATACGCCGACGCCATCCATCGCGGCTTCAACGAGATGCCGGTCAGCGAGACCACCGAGCTGTGGTGCGAGCCCGGCCGGGCGCTGGTCGCGGAGTCCTCGTCGGTGCTGTGCCGGGTCGATCTGAAGAAGGGCGACGCCCTGTATCTGAACGACGGCTCCTACGGCTCGCTGTTCGACGCCACGCATTCGCGCTGGCCGTTCCCGACCAGGCTGGTGCGGGACGGCGCGGCCGCGACCGAGCTGAAGCCCTTCCGCTTCTACGGGCCGACCTGCGATTCGATCGACCACATGCCGGGACCGTTCTGGCTGCCGGCCGACGTGCGCGAGGGCGACTTCATCGAGGTCGGCATGCTGGGCGCCTATGGCGTGGCCATGTCGACCGGCTTCAACGGCTATGGCGAGCATGAGGTCGCCATGGTCGACGACGCCCCGATGGCCTCGCTCTATGGCCTGGCGCCCCGCTCCATCCCGACCGTGCGCACCACGGCCGAGGAGCAGGCCCGCAAGGTCGTCCGCCTGTCACGTCCGAAGGGTAAGGCGGGCGTCCGCAAGCAGCGGCGGCGGTAGTCTCGTCCCTCTCCCAGCGGGAGAGGGCTTGAGACCCGCAGAGCGCAGCGATGCGCAAGGTCGAAAGGGTGAGGGGGTACGGCGTTGAATCGTCGAACACCTGAACCCCTCATCCTCCCGCCCGTTCAGACGGGCGGGCCCCTCCTTCTCCCTCCGGGAGAAAGGTCGCGCTGGTCGCTCCGTCCCAGCCCGATCCTCGTATTCGACGGGCGCTCAAACCAAAGGGAAACCCGCGAGATGAACGCTCCCGTTCAAAACAACACCAAGGCCCAGCTGCTCGCCAATGTCGTCGAGCATGTGGACATCACGTCCTTCGACGCCCGTCCGATCATCGATTCGATGCGCAAGATGAGCTTCAGCTCGCGCGACACCGCCCGGGCGGCCGACATCTTCAACATGGCCCTGGAAGACAAGGCCTGCTCGCCCTGGCTGATCCTGGCCGGATCGACGAGCGCCGGCGGCTGCATGCATGTCTACCGGGACATGGTGAAGTTCGGCATGGTCGACGCGATCGTCGCCACCGGCGCCAGCATCGTCGACATGGATTTCTTCGAGGCCCTCGGCTTCAAGCACTACCAGGCCGCCGGCCCGGTCGACGACAACGTACTGCGCGAGAACTACATCGACCGCATCTACGACACCTACATCGACGAGGAAGAGCTCCAGGCCTGCGACCACACCATCCTGGAGATCGCCAACCGCCTGGAGCCGCGCGGCTACTCCTCGCGCGAGTTCATCTGGGAGATGGGCAAGTGGCTGAGCGAGGGCAATGCCAGGAAGCCCGGCAGCCTGATCCAGACCGCCTATGAAGAAGGCGTGCCGATCTTCTGCCCGGCCTTCGTCGACAGCTCGGCCGGCTTTGGCCTGGTCAAGCACCAGAAGGAGCGCGCCGCCGCCGGCAAGCCCTACCTGATGCTCGACGCCATCGCCGACTTCCGCGAACTGACCGACATCAAGATCGCCGCCGGCGTCACGGGCCTGTTCATGGTCGGCGGCGGGGTGCCGAAGAACTTCGCCCAGGACACCGTGGTCTGCGCCGAGATCCTCGGCGTCGAGGCGGAGATGCACCGCTACGCCGTGCAGATCACCGTGGCCGACGTGCGCGACGGCGCCTGCTCGTCCTCGACCCTCAAGGAAGCGGCCAGCTGGGGCAAGGTGCAGACCACGCACGAGCAGATGGTCTTCGCCGAGGCCACGACGGTGGTGCCGCTGATCGGCTCGGACGCCTATCATCGCGGCGCCTGGAAGACCCGCGAGAAGCGCCGCTGGGCCAGGCTGTTCGCCTGATCGAGATCATTGCGAAAAATGACGGACCGCGCGAGGCTCAGGCTTCGCGCGGTTTTTCTTTGGGGGTCGCCATGCGTCTGATGATCATCGCCACGGCGGTCGCCGCCGTTTGGCTGGCCGCCTGCGGCAAGAAGGACGACGACGGCAAACCGAAGGTCGCGGCCACGCCCGGTGGCTACACGGTGACCACGGGCGACGGTTCGGCCACGGTCAGCACCGGCGCCCAGGCAGCCCGTCACGCGGCCGCCGGCCTGCCCGACTTCGCTCCGCTGTTTCCGGGGGCCAATGTCGAGAACGCCGTGACCTCGGTCTCCAGCGACGACGGCAAGAGCGAGGGGGCGACGGTCACCTATACGGTTGACGCGGCGCCGGACAAGATCATCGCCTTCTACAAGCAGAAGGCCGAGGCCGCCGGCTTCAAGTCCGTGATGGACGCCAACATGGGGGCGGCCCTGATGTTCGCCGCCAGCGACGAGGCGAGCAATCGCGCGCTCCAGGTGATCGCCTCCGGCAAGGGCGCCTCGACCAGTGTGGTGGTGACCTGGGCCCGGCCCAGGACCTGATCAGGCGGTCCAGACCAGCCAGCCGATGTAGGCGGCATAGCCCGTCAGCAACAGCAGGCCCTCGCCGCGGGTCACCTTGCCCAGGCGTCGGGCGAACAGGATCATCGCCGCCGTCGCCGCGACCAGAACCCAGACGTCGAGGCGGGCGATCACCGGCGGCACGTCAACGGGCTTGATCGCCGCGGTGATCCCGAGGATGCCGAGGATGTTGTAGAGGTTTGAGCCGACGACGTTGCCCAGGGCCACCTCGCCCTGCCTGCGCAGCGCCGCGACCAGGCTGGTCACCAGTTCCGGCAGGGAGGTGCCCAGGGCCACGATGGTCAGGCCGACCACGGTGTCGGAAACCCCCAGCTGATGGGCCACGGTGATGGCCCCGCCGACCAGCAGCTGGGCGCCGTAGACGGTTATGGCGATCCCCGCCGCCGCCAGGGGCAGGGCGATCCAGAGACTGGCCGCGGCCTTCGTCGGCTCGCGGGCGGACGCTTCGATCCGGACGCCTTCCGGGTCGGGCCGGCGGCGTTCGGACAGCCAGACCACTGTCAGATACACGCCCAGCAGGACCAGCGAGACCGCACCCATCTCGCGGGTCAGTCGACCCTGGAGAATCGCCCAGGCCAGGCCCCCGGTCGCCAGCACCAGCATGATCGCGTCCCGCCGGAAGGCGCGCTGGTCGACCGCCAGCGGCGCGACCAGGGCGGTGACGCCGAGAATCAGCAGCACGTTGGAGATGTTGGAGCCGACGACGTTGCCGATGGCGATACCCGGCGAGCCGGCGAAGGCCGCCTGCAGGCTGGTGACCAGTTCCGGCGTGGAGGTCCCGAAGCCGACAACGGTCAGGCCGATCAGCAATGGACTGACGCCCAGCCGCCGCGCCGCGCTGGCCGCCCCGCGCACCAGCAGGTCACCGCCGACCGCCAGCATCGCCAGCCCGGCCGCCATGCTCAGCCAGAGTTGCATTCAGCCTCCCGAATAGCCCGGCGACAGCATGGCGCGGACAGGGCCGCATGCAAGGAAAACCGGCGCCGCCGGACCGCCGCCCGGCTTGCTTCGGCGGAGCGCCGCCTCTACCTCTCAGGCATGGCCCATTCCCACGCCTGCGATCACGACCATGACCACCGCGGCCTTGTCGGGGACGCCCTGACGGTCGGCCTGTCGACGGCTCTGGCGCGCTGCGAGGCGGCCGGGCAGCGCCTGACTCCGCCGCGCCGGCGCGTGCTGGAAATGCTGCTGTCCGCCGGCCAGCCGGTGAAGGCCTACGACCTGATCGCCGCGTTCGGCGACGGCGGCGCGCCCGCCAAGCCGCCGACGGTCTACCGGGCGCTGGAGTTTCTGTCCCGACTGGGCCTGGCCCATCGCATCGAGAGCCTCAACGCCTACATGGCCTGCGGCGGCGGCGGCGAAGGCCATGCCGCGGCCTTCCTGATCTGTGACTGTTGCGGCGCGACCCGCGAGATCGCGCCGGCCGGCGCCGCCGAGATCGAACGCCTCGCCGGCGCCCAGGGCTACAGCCTGACGGGCCTGATGGTCGAGGCGCACGGCCTCTGCCCGGACTGCCGGTCCTGACCGGCGTGGCGGACGGGGTGGAGATCTGGCGCGGCGGCGTCAACACCTGGGAATGTGACGAGATGGGGCACATGAATGTGCGCTTCTACGTCACCAAGGCGATCGAGGGGCTGGTCGGGCTGGCCGCCGCCCTCGGCCTGCCGCACGCCTTTTCCGCCCATGCCGGCTCGACCCTGATGGTCCGCGAGCAGCACATCCGCTTCCTGCGCGAGGCGCACGCCGGCGCGGCCCTGCACATGACCGGCGGCGTGCTGGAGATGGGCGAGGACGAGGCGCGGCTGCTGATGCTCCTGTGGCACTCGGATTCCGGCGCCCTGGCGGCCAGCTTCCAGACCGTGGTGGCCCATGTGACGCCCGCCGAGGGACGACCGTTTCCCTGGTCGCGGCGCACGCTGGACCAGGCCGCCGCCCTGACCATCGGCCTGCCGGACCAGGCAATGGCGCGCAGCATTTCGCTGGCGCCCACCGCCTCGATCGCCGGCCTCGCGCGGGCCGAGGAGCTGGGACTGGTCCGCATCGCCCAGGGCGCGGTCTCGCCGGCCGACTGCGACCTGTTCGGCCGCATGCGGGCCGAGCAGTTCATCGGCCGGGTGTCGGACGGCATTTCGCGGCTGATCCGCAGCTTTCGCGAGACCGTGGTCAGCGGGGCCGCCGAGCCCCCGAGCCGGGTCGGCGGCGCCGTGCTGGAATACCGGCTGATCCACCTGGACTGGCCGCGCGCCGGCGACCGGCTGGAGATCCGCTCGGGCCTGAAGGACGCCGACACCCGCACCAAGCGGATGATCCACTGGATGATCGATCCCGGGACCGGCAAGGCGTGGGGCACGAGCGAGGCCGTGGCCATCACCTTCGACCTCGACGCCCGCAAGATCGTGCCGATCACCGAGGCCGCGAGGCTGGAGCTGATGAAGCACGCCAAGGCTGGCCTGGCGCTGTAGGAGGCGTGCGTGGTTCGACACGCACCCTGCCGGTGCTGCTCACCATGACGCAGAGTGTCGAAACCCTGCCGTTCACGTCATCCTGAGCGGGCGCAAAGCGCCGTGTCGAAGCACGCAATCAGCCCGCCGCCGCCATCAGAGCGCTCCGCACCAGGTCGGGGCGTTCCATCGGCAGGAAGTGACTGGTCCCGGGAACGGTCTCCATCCGCACGTCGCCGCCGGCCAGCACCTCGCCCTCGTGGGCCTCGAGCCCGCAGGTGGAGCCGATCTCGGCCTTGAGGATGCGGATCGGCGCGACGACGCGGGCGAAGGCGCCGATCGTGTCGTGGTGATGGGCGGCGAAATTGGCCGCCTCCCAGTCCGGCCGGCAGGAAAGATGGACCTGGCCGTCGTCGCCCTCGAGCAGACCGTCGGCCAGATAGCCGCGAAGGTCGGCGTCGGACCAGGTGCGGAAGGCGCCGCGGCCGCTGTAGGCCTGGAAGGCCGCTTCGCGGTCGGGAAAGGTCGCGCGGCGACGGCGGGCCCCGACGGCCAGGGGCGAGGCCTTCAGCCCGTCCGGGCCAACAGCGGCCACGCGCTCGGCGGTCATCACCACCGGGTCGAACAGCACCAGCCGGCGCGCCGCGTCGGGCCGCTCGGCGGC
>DAORNX010000032.1:4364-11918 GCA_035441225.1 Caulobacter sp. | reverse complement strand
CCGCGCCAGCCGTAGATCGACTGGTCGTCGTCGCCGACGCAGCAGACATTCTGCCGCTTCTGCGCCAGCAGCCGCAGCCAGAGGTACTGGGCGACGTTGGTGTCCTGGTATTCATCGACCAGGATGTAGCGGAAGCGGTCATGATATTCCGCAAGCACATCAGGATGTTGCTGGAATATCGTCAGGTTGTGCAGCAACAGGTCGCCGAAGTCGCAGGCGTTCAGCACCCGCAGGCGCTCCTGGTACAGGCGGTACAGCTGCTGGCCGCGGTTGTTGGCGAACACCGCGCCCTCCGAGGGCGGCAGGCGGTCCGGCGTCCAGCCGCGGTTCTTCCAGTGGTCGATCAGCCCCGACAGGGTCTTGGGCGTCCAGCGCTTGGCGTCGATGTTCTCGGCCAGCAGGATCTGCTTGATCAGCCGCTCCTGGTCGTCGTCGTCGAGGATGGTGTAGCTCGACTTCAAGCCGACCAGCTCGGCGTGGCGGCGCAGAATCTGGGCGGCCACCGAGTGGAAGGTGCCCAGCCAGCGCAGGCCCTCGGCCTGGGGCCCGATGATCTGGGTGATCCGCTCGCGCATCTCGCGCGCGGCCTTGTTGGTGAAGGTGACGCTGAGCAGCTCCCATGGCCGCGCCTTGCCGGCGGACAGGATGTGCGCCAGGCGGGTGGTCAACACACGGGTCTTGCCCGTGCCCGCGCCGGCCAGCACCAGCACCGGGCCTTCGGTCGCCTCGACCGCCTCCCGCTGTTCGGGATTCAGGCCATCGAGATAGGCCGGCGCGCCGTCGACGCGGGCCAGGTCGCTGATGCGGGGCTGGGGCAGGGGAGAGTCGGACATCGGAACATATGTAGCACATGGTGCGCGGCGCCTAAGCGGAACCGGCCGGGCGGGCCGTCGTTAATCGCCTCACAGTGTTTCAGGGAAGGAAACCCCCATGGCCGAACAATCCTCAAGCGGCGGCGCCACGCCCTGGCTGGCTTTCATCGTCGGCGGCCTGCTGGTCGTCGTGGCGATCGTCGCCTTCATGATGTACTCGGGCCAGTCGCCGGTCCCGACCAAATCCGTCGACGTCAACATCGAGGCGCCGAAGATGCCCGACGCGCCGAAGCTGCCGGATGCGCCGGCGCCGACGCCGGGCTGACGCCATGGCCAGGCGGACAGGCCGACGGGGCGTCACCGGCTTCATCCTGGGGGTTATGTTCATCCTGCTCGCGATCGCCGCCTGGACCGTCTGGAACAATCGCCTCGACGTCACGCGCCCGGCGGCGCTCGAGCTGACCCTGCCCCAGGCTCCCGAGCTGCCGGACCCGACCCCGATGCCCAACCCGCAGCCGGCGCCTGCGCCCGTGCCGACTCCGGGGTAGTCGCGAGGGCCGATGGCCATTCAGCGCCAGGCGCTGTCAAAGGCTCCGATTGGTCCGCGCCTTCGCGGGAACAATCGGCGAGACAACGACCCCAGGGCGCCTCAGGCCAAATCCGGGCCCCGGCGCTTCGCGCCACGCGCTTCGGTCGGAGTAACAACGGCAGGCGGGACAGCCAATTCTGCGACCGGTTTGCAACAGTCGGAGGCCGCCGTTACGCGACCCCTTGCAAAAAGATGACGGGGTCGTCACTTTCGGAGTCGCAAGACACAGGATGCCGCCAATGGCCTTCGACTCCGCCCCCGCCGCGACGCCGCCCGCTCCGCCGGCGCGCGACCGCAACGCCTTCCGCCTTCAGCCGCTGCGGGCGGCGCGTGCGCTCGGCAAGCTGATCAAGGACAAGGAAGACACCGCCCAGGTGTTCGAGATCATGCGGGCGCTGTCCGGCAACACGGTGGTCAAGGGCTATCGCCGCCTGCTCTCGACGCCGCAGGGCGGCCGCATCGCCTACGAGCGCGAGGAGTTCTGCGAGCGGCTGTCGGACAAGGCGTGGCTGAACAGCTTCGGCCCCGGCACGGTGGGCGAGGCCTATCGCAACTTCATCGCCCCGCGGGGCCTGAGCGCCGAGGGCCTGGCCGAGGAAAGCCGCAAGACCGCCGACGGCGAGATCGACGCGCCGCATCCGTTCGCCTGGTTCGGCCGACGCATGCGCGACGTGCACGATGTCTGGCATGTGCTGACCGGCTACGGCACCGACGGCCTGGGCGAGGCCTGCGTGGTGGCCTTCTCCTACAGCCAGACCAAGAGCCTCGGCTTCGCCCTGATCGCTCACGCGGGCGCACACCAGTATGAGAAGATCGGCAACGGCCATCCCTACCGCAAGGCGGTCATGCAGGCGTTCCGCCATGGCAGGGCCGCCGCCTGGCTGCCACAGGTCGACTACGTCAGGCTGTTCGGCGAGAATCTCGAGGCCGCCCGCGCGCGACTGGGGATCAAGCCGCCGACGGTCTACCAGAGCATCCCCGCCGACCAGCGCGACCGGCCGCTCAGCCGCAGGCTGGACGCTTAGAGAAATAATCCTCCCCAGCTCCGCTGGGGAGGGGGACCGCCGGAGGCGGTGGAGGGGGGGGCGTGCACCGACTCCCCTCAGTCAGGCTTCGCCTGACAGCTCCCCACAAGGGTGGGGAGCAAGGATGATTGTTCGAGCGCGAACACCCGGCAGGCGCTGGCCAACGGCCGCTCTCCCCGCGCGTCGTCGATGCGGACGATCAGGCCGGCCAGGCTGAGGCCGTCCGCCTTCGCCGCCGCGTCGAGCACGGCCCAGAACTCCGGCTCCAGGGCCAGCGACGTGGCGTGGCCATGCAGGTTGACCGAACGCTTGCGCAGGGTCGGATTCACGGTTCGCGCTTGCTGCCGTCGAGATCGCGCGCGGCCTTCTCACGCTCGGCCTCCATCCGCGTCTGGTCGGCCCTGGAGCGGCCGAAGCGGACGCGGTTCTCGGCCGCCGTGGCCCTGGCCTGGCTCCTGGCCCTGGCCTTGCGGAAGCGGTTGAGGTTGATCGGCTCGGTCATCGGCCGGCCGGCCGGACGATGACCGTCGACTGCAGGCGCAGGGGCTTGCCTTTGGCCAGGGCGACCGGGACGCGGCCGGGCCAGACGCAGTTCTGCATGGACGGGCCGCGGCGCAGGATCCACAGGCTGATCGGTCGGCCCTCGGCCTTGCAGGCCAGGCCCACGGCCCATTTCGCCAGGCCGGGCTGACCGGGCCAGGAGAAGCCCATCGAAGAGCCGGCCGTGACCGGCGTGTCGGCCGGCGCGACGGCGCGGCCATCCGAGCCGAACACCAGCTTTTCGGGGCTGACCAGTCGCAGCGCGACGCCGCCATAGCCCTTGGCGTCATCGCTCCCCCCGAGCGACAGGCCGTCGACCAGAGGGGTCAGGCTGGTCTCGATGTCGATTCGCCGCGCGCCGGCCTTCAGCGGCTGGATCCGCAACTTCGTCACCTCGCGCGCGACGAACTGCAGTTCGGGCCCGCTGTTGACGATCCAGTCGACCTGCAGGGTCAGCACGCCCACGCCGCCGCGCTCGCCGTCGAAATTGGTCTGGCGCACGAACAGGGTCAGGCCCTTCATGGCCCAGCCGTCAGCGACCGTCTGGCCGTTCAGGCGGACCTGCCGCCAGGCCCAGAACAGGCCGCGCTGCTCGGGCAGGACCGCCGGCCGGTCCTCGGTGAGGATCGTGCCGTCCGGCGCGTAGAGCGGGTGGATGTAATTGAGCCGGCCGGGCTCGACCGCCGGGTCGGCCGGCTTGGTGCGATAGAACAGCACCGGCCGTTCGCTGTCGGTGATGGTCACCCCGTCAGGGCCGATGCTGGCGTCGAGCCCGGGGCGGGCGAGGGCGGCGGCCGGCAGCAGCGCGATCAGGGCCGCGACGAGGAGAGCCTTCATGCCGGAACCTTCAACTGGCGTGGGACGGGACTGAACAAGAACGGCGCGCGATGCGCAACCGGTTGAGCTCTGAACCCGTTAGTTGGCGAGGCGGGGCGGCCCTTCAAATGACCGGAGACATGACCATGATTGACGCGTCGCTCATCCGCGAACACCTCGAAGTCGTCGGCTCGGACGACAAGCACGTCGGCAAGGTCGACAAGGTGATGGGAACCGACATCGAGCTGGCCAAGTTCGACCTCGGCGCCGGCTTCAAGCACCACCTGATCCCGACCTCGTGGGTCGATTTCGTCGATGACGAGAAGGTGCACCTGACCCTGACCGCCGACGCGGCCAAGGCCGCCTGGCGCGAGAAGCACTGAGTCCTCTCGACAGCCCACGGCTTTTCGCGGAAATGGCCCCTCGTCGTCACAGGCGAGGGGTTTTCGCATGTACAGGCTCTATTGGTCGCCCGGCGCGGCCAGCCTCGCGGTTCACTGGATGCTGCTCGAGCTTGGCGTCCCGTTCGACCTGGAGCGGGCCGACATCGACAGCGGCCGGAATCGCTCGCCCGACTATCTGCAACTGAACCCCCAGGGACGGGTGCCGACCCTGGTCGTCGACGGCGCGCCCGTCGCCGAGACCGCCGCCCTCCTGATGCTGCTGGCCGAGCGGCATCCCAGGGCCGGGCTGGCCCCGGCCCTCGACTCGCCCGACCGCGCCCCTTGGCTGGAATGGATGCTCTACCTGGCCAACACCCTGCAGCCGGCCTTCCGGCTGTGGTTCTATCCCGACGACCTGCCGGGCGCCGACCGCGAGGCGATCCGCGCGGCCATCGAGGCCGGCTTCGACCGCATCGACGCCCGGCTGGCGGGCCGGCGGTTCATGATCGGTGAGGCGCTGACGACCGTCGATCTGCTGGCCACGATGCTGATGCGCTGGTCGCGCAACATGCCAAGGCCGGCGACGGCCTGGCCGAACATCGCCGGCTACCTGGCGGCCGTGCGGGCCCGTCCGGCCCTGCGTGAGGTCCACGCGCGCGAAGGCCTGACCGACTGGATCGACGGCTGACGGTTGGCTTCGCGCGCGACTGTGGCTATCACCCGCGCCTTGACGCCTGAGAGCCGACCGACATGAGCGACACGCCCCCCGACCGCCTCGCGACCAACCCGCGCAGCCCCTATTACGACGCCGCCGTCCTTGAGCGCGGCGTGGGCGTCCGCTTCAAGGGCGAGGAAAAGACCAACGTCGACGAATACTGCGTCAGCGAGGGCTGGGTGCGGCTGAGCGTCGGCAAGACCCTCGATCGCCACGGCAACCCGATGACCGTCAAGCTGCAGGGGACCGTCGAGCCCTATTTCCGCGATATCGCCTGACGGCCGACAACGGTGGCCTGACGTCGCCGACAATGGTCAAATGCGGCCATGCGACGGGGACGATCCCTTATCGGCGGACTTCTGATCGGCGGCGTGGCCATGGCCGCCGTGTCCGCCGTGCCGTCGCCGCCCTGGACTCCGACGGCCGACCTGCTGTCCGCGCCCCTGCCTGCACCGCCGCCGGGCCAGCAGGACCTTCTGCGGGCCGAGATCGAACGGCTCGGGACGAGCCTCGACGGCGAGGTCGGCATCGCGGTGCTCGACGTCACCAACGGCTGGTCGGTCAACTACAACGGCCACGCACATCTGCCGCAGCAGAGCGTCAGCAAGCTGTGGGTGGCGATCACCGTGCTCAACGCGATCGACCGGGGCGACTTTTCCCTCGACGACACCGTGGTGATCCACAAGGAGGATCTCAGCGTCTTCCACCAGCCGCTGCGCGCCCGGGTCGGACCGGACGGCTACCGGACCACCATCGCCCGGCTGCTGGCCGCCGAGATCCAGCAGAGCGACAACGCCGCCAATGACGCCCTGATCCGCCAGGTCGGCGGCCCCTGGGCCGTGCAGGTGGCCATCGTCAGCAAGAGCCTGGGCGAGATCCGCTTCGGGCCGGGCGAGAAGGAGATGCAGACCCGCGCGGCGGGCCTGACGTGGAAGCCGGAATACAGCTTCGGCCGGGCCTTCTGGGAGGACCGCGAGAAGCTGCCGCCGGAGCAGCGCCGCGCGGCGCTGGAAGCCTATCTGGCCAACCCGCCCGACGCGGCCAGCCCGCTGGACATCGTCGACACCCTGGCAAGGCTGCAGCGGGGCGAACTGCTGTCGCCGGAGTCGACGGCCTATCTGCTGAACCTGATGGGCGGCACGCAAACGGGCGCCACGCGGCTGCGCGGCGGGCTGGAACCCGGCTGGCGGCTGCAGCACAAGACCGGCACCGGCCAGGTGATGGGGTCGCTGGCCACCGGCAACAACGACGTCGGCCTGCTGACCGCCCCCGACGGGCGGGTCTATGCGGTGGCGGTGATGATCGGCCGGTCGCGGGCCCCGTTCGAGGCGCGGCAGGGCCTGATGCAGGCCGTGGCCAGGGCGGTGATCGCCAGCCATCGGCCGGCGGGACCCCCGCCGCCGACCTGAGCCCCCCAAATGTGGCATGTGGCCGGCGCATGACGGCTGAATCCTGCCCTCTCTCCCGTTTGAGAAGGGGAAGGGCCGATGGTTTCACGTCGCGATGTCGTTCTCGGAGGGGCCGCGCTCGCCGCCGGCGCCGCTTTGCCCGCCGTGGCCCAGACTTACGTCTCGCCGGATCAGGTTTCACTGTCCGTGCTCGATAGTCGGGCGATCAAGACAGCCATGGGACGAAACGATCGTCTGGCGGTGCTCGGCTACCGGCTGGGCGTCATCACCCGCAGCGGCATCAGCGCCTCGACCGGCCAGGGAACGGTGAGCATGCAGACGACCGTGGAACTGAGCGGCGTCTCTCTCGCCCAGGTCCGCGCGATCGCGGACGCGGCCTACGCGGACCTGATCGGGCAGTTGGCGGCCACCGGCCGCCCCATGGCGACCCTCGACGAAATCCGCGCCACCAAGGGCTACGGCCTGCTCACCCCGGCGCCGACGCCGTTCATCAAAAAGCCCTTCGCGGACGCCCGCACGGCGGCGATCGTCTCGCCCAACGGTCAGGACCTGTTCTTCCAGCACGCCGACACGCCGCTCACGGACAGGTCGCCGATGGACCTGAAGAACTGGCGCGCCATCAACCAGATGTCCGTAGACCTCGGCAACGCGGTCATTCTGACACCGGTCGTGGTCGTCGATTTCGCCGAGCTCAGCGGATCGGGCCACAAGGTCTACGGGGGCGCCGCGAGCGTCGGCGTGAAGCCCGGCATCTATGTGGTCGATTTCTTCAGCGGTCTGGGCGCCAACCAGGCCAAGATCGCTCTCGCAGGCGATGGGGGCAGGGCTCTGCTGCAGAAGAGGATCGCGGTGGGCCAGGCGGGGGAGTTCGTGAAGACCGCGGAGTACGGCAACCAGGCGGAGGTCGCCTGGTGGAACATGATGGCCAGCACCGCCACCTCCGACGTGGGCCGGCCGACCCTGTCCTACGAAATGTCCAGCTACCAGTATCGGGTCGACCCGCCCCTGTTCGCCAACGCCGTCCTTGACGGCTGCCGGGCCATGAACCGGGCCTATGCCGAAGCGGCCGCGACGCTGCGGCCCGGCCGATGACGGTCAGCCGGCCGGTGGTCGCCATCCTCGCCGGCGTGCTGCTTTCGGCCCCGCCGGCGGAGGCGCGCGCGCCGGTCTGGATCCGGCAATCGGCCGGCCGGAATCGCGTGGCGGCCATCGGTCTCGGAAACGGGACCAGCCTGACCGTCACCTGCGCGGCCGACGGGCTGCTG
>DAORNX010000032.1:2832-4345 GCA_035441225.1 Caulobacter sp. | reverse complement strand
GCATGTCAGTGCCGACCTGATAGGCGCAGCCTCGCGCCCGGGCCGCGGCCAGAAGGTCACGCTTGAAGGGCGGCGCAAGGTCAGGTTCCGCGTCGACAGTGTTACCCTCCTGCCGGGCGGCCTGGCGCGCCTGTCCAGTTTCGGCGGCTATCGCGGCAGCACGGGCGACCAGTCCGGCACGCTTGAGGCCATCGAGTCCCTGGCCACGGCCAGGGGGTCGATCGTCGTCAGCCGCGACCGCTTCCGGGTCGTCGCCCCCTCGGCGGGCGTCGCCACGGCCATGGCGCCGGTGATCAAGGCCTGCGGCAATCTGAAGATGATGATCAAGCGGGCTGAAGGCCGTGAAGGCGAGCTGGGATAAGGGTCAGCTTGCCTCGGCCAGGGTCGGGAAGTCGGTGTAACCCCGTGCGCCGCCGCCGTAGTAGCTCTGCCGCGGCGCATCGACGATCGGAGCGTCCAGCCGCAGCCGCTCGACCAAGTCCGGATTGCCGATAAAGGCCCGGCCGAAGGCGACCATGTCGGCCGTGTTCCCGGCCCGGGCCTTCAGCGCCAGGTCGCGGTCATAGAGGTTGTTGGCGATGGTCACGCCCTTGAACAGCCGGCGGAGCTTCTGCAGGTCGAACGACGGTTCGCAGTCGCGCGAGACGCCCGTGTCGCCCTCGACCAGGTCCAGCCAGCCGATGTTCAGGGCGTTCAGCTGTTCGACGATGTAGGTGAACAGCGGCTCGGGATCGCTGTCCCAGGCATTGTAGGAGTGCCCGATGGGGGCCAGGCGGATGGCCGTCCGTTCCGGACCCCAGACCCCGACGAGGGCCTGCAGCACCTCGACCAGCAGGCGCGCGCGATTCTCGATCGCGCCGCCGTAGGCGTCGGTCCGGCGATTGGTCATGTCGCGCAGGAAGGCGTCGATCAGGTAGCTGTGGGCGGCATGCAGCTCGACGCCGTCGAAGCCCGCGGCCTTGGCCCGCGCGGCGGCCTGGCGGTAGCGGTCGACCAGGCCGGGCAGTTCGCCGATGTCGAGCGCGCGGGCCTCCTCGTAGTCGGCGAAGCCGCCTTCGATGAACATCTGGCCGGGTTGTTTCATCGGGCTCGGGGCGACCGGCGCGCCCGCGCCGTTCGACAGCGACGAGTGGCTCAGACGGCCGGCGTGCCACAACTGGCAGAAGATCAGGCCGCCCCTTGCGTGAACCGCGTCGGTGACCTGCCGCCAGCCCGGGATCTGGTCGTCGTCCCACAGGCCGGGGCAGTAGGCGCCGCCGCGACCGCCGGGGACCACAGCGGTCGCCTCCGTGATCAGGAGGCCGGCCGAGGCGCGCTGGGCGTAGTACTCGGCCTGCAGCGCCCCGACCTTGCCGGCCATGTCGGCCCGCGTCCGCGTCAGCGGCGACAGCGCGATGCGGTTGCGCAGGCGCAGGCCGTTGGCCTCGAAGGGGTCGAACAGGTCGGTCATGGTGCGGCTCCGCGAAGTCCAGGCGGCAAGCCTGCCGCGTTCCGTCGGGATAGGCGCAAGGGG
>DAORNX010000032.1:0-2755 GCA_035441225.1 Caulobacter sp. | reverse complement strand
CCATGACGAGGGCCCGTTGGGCTTTGGCGACCGGCGGGCTGGTCGCAGCGGTCTGCCTCGGCGGCCTGGCGGCGGCCCAGACGATTCCCCGCCTCGGCTACCTGGGCGAGGCCGCCGCCAACACCCTCGAATTGCTGGGCCCGGCGCCCGCGCCCGGATCGCCACGCGCCGAGGCCGACCGGGCGATCTTCCGCGCGACCCGCGCCATGAAGGGCTCGCCCCGCTGGGCCATGGCCCTGGCCGACTTCGACGAGCGGGCCGTGGTCAGCAACATGAGTTGCGCCGCCGGCGTGAAGATGGATCTGGCGGCCATGCCCGCCACCACCCGCCTGATCGTGCACATGGCGCCGGACATCATCCGGGCGGTCGAGGCCCCGAAGCGGGCGTCCGCCCGACCGCGGCCCTACCGGCTCGATCCGGGGGAGACCTGCGCCGCCCTTCCGGCCAGCGAGGACAATTTCGACTATCCGTCCGGCCATTCGGCCTGGGGCTGGGCCGTGGGCCTGGTGCTGGCCGAGCTGCTTCCGGAGCGGGCCGACTCCATCCTCGTCCGCGCCCGGGCGGTGGGCGAGGGGCGGGTCATCTGCGGAGTGCACAACTACAGTTCGATCGTGGCCGGCCAGACCGTGGCCGCCGCCATTGTCGCCGCCGAACACGGCAAGCCCGAGTTCCAGGCCGATCTCGCCGCGGCGAAGGTCGAGCTTCAGGCGGCCGCGAAGGCCGCGCCCTTCACCGAGGGCTGCGACGCCGAGGCGAAGATGCTGGCGACCCCGGCCTGGTGACCAGGGGGACACGCATTGAAGCGCATGTCCCCCGAATGCTTCCTTGTCAGTTCCTCGGCGGCAGCAGCTCGGACAGACCGTCCCACTCGGGATCCTCGAACACCGTGAATTCCAGCGGGTATTCGGGGTGGCTGGCGAGCGCCTCGTTCAGCGACCGGAAGAAGACCTCGGGATCGCGCGTGTAGTAGCGCCACTCGCGAACGCCGCCGCCGGTCAGGCTGGCGACCTGGGCGCCGTGACCCCGACTCTCGACCTGCGCCTGCAGGGCGTCCTCGAACGCGTCCTGCCGGCCGTTCTCGACGTCATCGGGCATGCCGTCGTCGTCCGCCGACTCGCAGGACCAGCCGATCTGCACCAGGTGGCGCCAGTCCTCTCGCGCCGCCGCGGAGGGCAGGTGTGAGCGGAACCGGACGATCATCGACACGCCGTCCTCGGCCCGGGCCTCGCCCACCGTCCATTCGTCGTCGTTGAACGGGCCGACCGCCATGGCCCTACTTCACGTTGCCGCAGAAGCGCTGGATCCGGCCGCAGGCGTCCTCGAGGATCGCCTCGCTGGTCGCGTAGCTGATGCGGAAATAGGGCGACAGGCCGAAGGCCGCCCCGTGGACCACGGCCACGCCTTCGGCTTCCAGCAGTTCGGAGGCGAAGTCCTCGTCGGTTTCGATGACCTTGCCGCTGGGCGCGGTCTTGCCGAGCAGGCCGGCCACCGACGGATAGACGTAGAAGGCGCCTTCCGGCGTCGGGCAGTGGATGCCCTGGGCCTGGTTGAGCATCGACACGACCAGGTCGCGGCGGGTCTGGAACAGCTTCGCGTTCGGCTTGATGAAGTCCTGCGGACCGTTCAGCGCCTCGACCGCCGCCCACTGGCTGATCGACGAGGGGTTGGAGGTGGTCTGGCTGATGATCTTGCCCATGGCCTTGATCAGCGCCTCGGGGCCGGCCGCGTAGCCGATCCGCCAGCCGGTCATGGCGTAGGCCTTGGAAACACCGTTCATCGTCAGGGTGCGGTCGTAGAGCTTCGGCTCGACCTGGGCGATGGTCGTGAACTCGAAGTCGTCGAACACCAGGTGCTCGTACATGTCGTCGGTCAGCACCCAGACCTGCGGATGGCGCAGCAGCACATCGGCCAGCGCCTGCAGGTCGGCGCGGGTGTAGGCACCGCCGGTCGGGTTGGACGGGCTGTTGAGGATCAGCCAGCGGGTGCGCGGCGTGATCGCCGCCTCCAGCGCCGCCGGTTCCAGCTTGAAGTTGTTGTCGGGGCTGGTTTCCACCGCCACCGGCTCGCCGCCGGCCAGCAGCACCATGTCCGGATAGGACACCCAGTAGGGCGCCGGGATGACCACCTCGTCGCCGGGGTTCAGGGTCGCCATCAGGGCGTTGAAGATCACCGGCTTGCCGCCCGGCGCCACATGCACCTGGCCCGGGCTGTAGGTCAGGCCGTTCTCGCGCGCGAACTTGGCGCAGATGGCCGCCTTCAGCTCGGGCATGCCGTCCGGGTCGGTGTACTTGGTCTTGCCCGCCCGGATGGCGGCGATGGCCGCTTCCTTGATGTTGTCGGGGGTGTCGAAGTCCGGCTCTCCGGCCGACAGGGCGATCACGTCGCGGCCGGCGGCCTTCAGGGCGCGGGCCTTGGCGCTGACCCCGATGGTCGCGGACGGCTTGATGCGGCGCAGGGCCTGGGACTCGATCGACATGGCTGTACAGGGCTCCCCGGACTCGGATTGTCAGGATTGCCCGGGGTCATAGACGCGCCCGTGCTGCGGCGCAACGAAGCGGCGGTCGATCAGGCTCGCTCGGCGGCCAGACCCGCTCCGAGGCGACGCTCGATGTCGCGCCACAGGCCGGCCGCCTCGCGGGCGGCGGTCGAGGCCGGGTCCCATTCGGCGGCGGACGCGCCATGGGCGATGGCCGCCTGGTAGATGGTCCGTGAGCGCAGGCCGACGCCGGCCAGCGGCAGGCCGCAGAAGCGCAGG
>DAORNX010000031.1:11044-12094 GCA_035441225.1 Caulobacter sp. | reverse complement strand
ACAGGCGCGCTGTTCGCGGCCGCGGCGGCGGCGGCGCTCTGGGCCAGCGCTCCGGCGATCAGCGCGATCGTCGAGCCGGTGGCCCGCACGTTCTTCCCGGCGGCGGTCCTGCTGACGCTGACGGCTGCTTTCGTGGCGTTCGGCCAGACCCTTGAACCTGGCCGCGCCGGTCGCTGAGGCGCGTTACGAAGATTTCATCCGGTCGCCCGCATCCGTTGGCCGGGGCCCGCGCCTCTTACTAGTCAGAGGGCGACCGCAACAAGGCGGCGCCATGTGATCGAGGAGGGATTTCCCATGGACGGTTCCGAGGTTCTGGTTCCACTGGGCTTTTTTCTGATGCTGGCGGCGATCTTCGTCGGACCGGCCTGGCTCAAGAGCCGCGAGCGCCGCGAAATGCAGGCGACGCTGCGGGCCGCGATCGAGAAGGGCCAGGCGCTGCCGCCCGAAATCATCGACGCCATGACCAAGAACGTGAAGGTCGCCCCCACCGCGCTGAGCGACCTGCGCGCCGGCGTGATCTGGGTGGCCATCGGCCTGGGCTTCGCCGCCTTCGGCTTCTTCATCGGCTTCGAGGCCGAGGAAGCCTTCCATCCCTTCCTGGGCATCGCCGCGATCCCCGCGATCATCGGCCTGGCCTACATCGCCCTGAGCTTCTTCAACCCGAACAAAGCCAAGCAGCCCTGACCTGATCGGGATTGAAAGGGGAGCGCACGATCATGGCCGGGGCAAGAACACCCGCCAGCCTGCACGATGTCGAGCTGGCCGCCCTCGCGGCGGCCGGCGACCGGCCCGCCTTCGGCGAACTGGTCCGCCGCCACGGCACGGCGGTGCGGGGACTGCTGCGGCGGATGGGCGCCGAGCCGTCGCTGGCAGACGACATCGCCCAGGACGCCTTCCTCGCCGCCTTCGAGCGGATCGCGGAATTCCGCGGGGAGGGCACCTTTTCGGCGTGGGTCCGCAAGATCGCGGCGCGGCTCTACGTGCGCCGGTGGCGCAAGGAGTCCCGCTTCGACGCCGAGGCGGAGGGTGAGGACGAGAGTCACGGCGGGG
>DAORNX010000031.1:0-11034 GCA_035441225.1 Caulobacter sp. | reverse complement strand
CGCCTTCGTCAACGCCGCCACCCGAGGCAGCCTTTCCGCCGCCGCCCGCATCGATCTGGACGAGGCGCTCAAGACGCTCTCGCCCGCGGAACGGATGTGCGTATCGCTCTGTTACGGAGCGGGCGTGTCACACGCCGAAGCAGCGGAGGCCTTGAATGCGCCTCTGGGAACGGTCAAATCCCATGTCAAACGTGGTCTGGATAAGCTCCGACTCAGACTTGCGCCTCCTGAAGGCGCGAACAGCGAGCCGGCGGGGAGTAAGGGTCATGGCTGAGCTCGACTTCGAGATGAAGCTGGACCGGATGTTCAATGAGCCGCCGGTCATGCCGGACGCGGAAGCGTTCGCCCGGCTGGTGGAGATGCGCCTCGACCGCGGCTGGAACCTGCGCCAGGTGGCCATCGGCTCGGCCGGCCTGGTGGCGGGCCTGGTCGGGGTCAGCCAGCTGCTCGGCTCGCGCCTGCTGTTTGACGCCAGCGAGGCGACCCAGCGCAATACGGCGGCCTTCACCAGCGGCGTCAGCGGCCTGGTGCGGACCGGTGAAAACCTCTCGGCGCTGCCCTTCGGCGGCGAGGCGCTGTGGCTGGCGGCGGCTCTGGGTGTTATGGCGCTGGCGTTCGCCGTCACACGGGCGGTGGAGGAGTTCCAGTAACCCACAGGAGGCCTTCCTGTCCGCCCATCGTGAAGAGCCCGTCCGCCGCGTCGCCGCTCCGGACATCGCCGCCCGCAAGGGCGGCGAACCGATCGTCTGCCTGACCGCCTACACCGCCCCCGTCGCGGGAATCTTCGACGAGGTCTGCGACCTGCTGCTGGTCGGCGACTCGGTGGGCATGGTGGTGCACGGCCTGCCCAACACCGTCGGGGTGACGCTGGAGATGATGATCCTGCATGGCCAGGCGGTGATGCGCGCGGCGCGCCGGGCGATGGTCGTGGTCGATATGCCCTTCGGCTCATACGAGGGCTCGCGGGAGGAGGCCTACGCCAACGCCGCCCGGATCATGAAGGAAACGGGCGCCCAGGCGGTCAAGGTCGAAAGCGGCCCGACCGTGCCCGACACGATCCATTATCTGGTCCAGCGCGGCATTCCGGTCATGGGCCATGTCGGGCTGCGGCCCCAGGCGATCCTCGTCGACGGCGGTTTCAAGGCCAAGGGCCGCAACGAGGCGGACCGGGCGGGGATCATCGACGAGGCCCGCGCCACGGCCGACGCCGGGGCGTTCGCGGTGGTCGTAGAGGGCGTCGCCGAGCCGCTCGCCCGCGACATCACCGCCGCCATCGCCCCACCGACCATCGGCATCGGCGCCAGCGCCGGCTGCGACGGCCAGATCCTCGTCAGCGACGACATGCTGGGCCTGTTCGACTGGACGCCGAAGTTCGTCCGCCGCTACGCGGACCTGAAGGGTGAGATCGACAAGGCCGCCCGAGCCTATGCCGGGGACGTCCGCGCGCGCCGCTTCCCGGCCGCGGCCGAAACCTATTTCGCGCCAAAGACCTAGGAGCGCAGGCCGGTGGCTTACGAGATCCGGCGGCTGGCGCCTGGCCTCTGGCCCGACCTGGAGGCGCTGTTCGGACCCCGTGGCGCGACGGCCGGCTGCTGGTGCCAGTGGGTCATGCTGCGCAAGGGCGAGACCTTCGACGAGGTCAAGGGCGAGACGGCGCATCGGCGGCTGGAAGCCCAGGTCCGTGGTGGTGAGCGGCGCGGCCTGCTGGCCTACGCCGACGGCGGCCCGGTCGGCTGGCTGGCCTATGGACCACGCCGTGGATTTCCCCGCATCGATCGTGCTCCATCCCTGGCGGCCGCGGACGCCGATCTGGTCTGGTCGGTCGGCTGTTTCTTCACCAGGGCCGGCTGGCGGGGCAAGGGCGTGGCCGGCGCCCTGCTGGACGGCGCGCTATCCGCGATCGCCGCGGACGGCGGGCGCACGGTGGAGGGCTATCCCGTCAGGCTGGCGGCCGGCGAGCGCCAGGCCGCCGCCTTCGTCTGGACCGGGACAACGACGCTGTTCGAGCAGCATGGCTTCGTGCAGGTCGACCAGCGGATCAAGGGCAAGGTGCGCATGCGGCGGCATGTCGGCGCCGATCATTCGACGGCCTGACCGCGTCACGCCGCGTTGCAGCGGCGCGGCTCACCCTATAGGTTCCGCAGCCTCAATCAGCGGATTTCGCGGAGCGCCCGTTCGTGGTCGATGTTTTTGAAGAAGTCGAAGACCAGATTCGCACGGAGCGGTATCGCAGCCTGGCGATCAAGGCCTTGCCGTGGGCCCTTGGCGCCGCCGCCGCGGCGTTGATCGCGGCGCTCGCGTTCTGGGGCTGGGACTCCTATTCGAAATCCCAGGCTGACAAGGCGTCCGAGACCTTCATGGCGGCTCTCGAGGCGAGCAGCCAGGGCGACCAGACCGGCGCCTTCGCCAAGTTCGGCGAGGTGGCCAAGTCCGGCGCCCGCGGCTATCGCGGCCTGGCCCTGATGGCCCAGGGCGGCCTGCGCATGGAAGCGGGCAAGACGGACGAGGCGGTCAAGCTGTGGGACGAGGCCGCCAAGGCCTCCGACGATCCGCTGCTGGCCGATCTGGCCCGCCTCAAATCCGCCTTCGCCCTTCTCGATACAGCTCCCTACACGGAACTCGAGGGCAGGCTGACCCCGCTGATGGAAGACAAGCGCCCCTACCGGCTGCAGGCCCGCGAGGCCCTGGCCTTCGCCAAGATCATGGCCGGCAAGGCCACGGAGGCCCGCGCCGACTTCACCTATCTGAGCCAGGTGCTGGGCGCGAGCGAAGGGCAGCGCAAGCGCGCCCAGGCCGCCCTGGCCCTGATCGATTCCGGCTCGGCCGGAGCCATTCCCGCGGCGGCCCGGGCCGCCGCGCTGCTGCCGCCGGCGCCGCCGCAAATGCCGGAAGGTCTGATGGGACCCGGCGGCCCGCAAGCCCAACAGGGAACCCCTCAATGATCTCGCGTAACGTCGGCGCCGCCGTCCTTCTCGCCGGCGCGATGGCGCTTGGCGGCTGCTCCACCGTAAGCGCCGTCGGCGATGCGGCGGGCAGGCTGGTGCCGTCCTTCGGCAAGAAGGACAAGCCGCAGGAGGTGGCCGGCGACGGTCGCCGCATCTCGATCATCGCCTTCGACCAGCGGGTGGAGCCGGCCGACGCCCTCAAGGGGGCCGACTTCTTCCTGCCGCCGGCCCTGCCGCAGGCCGAATGGCCGCAGCCGGGCGGTCTCGGCGAACAGAACGTCGAGAACGTCGAGGCCGCGCCGACTTTCGAGATCGCCTGGCGGCGCGACTTCGGCAAGGGGTCCGACAGGACCTTCCACATCACCACGGCGCCGA
Source organism: Caulobacter sp. (assembly GCA_035441225.1). GTDB lineage: Bacteria > Pseudomonadota > Alphaproteobacteria > Caulobacterales > Caulobacteraceae > Caulobacter. Next base: position 7,714 of record DAORNX010000031.1, on the reverse strand, counting down.
TTGTGGCCGGCGGCCGCGTCTATGTCATGGACGCCGAGACCGATCTGGCGGCGCTCGACGCCCAGAGCGGTGCGATTGTCTGGAAGGCGTCGATCCACCCGCGCGCGCGGCGCGACAAGGACGGCTTCGGCGGCGGGATCGCCTTCGCCGACGGCAAGCTCTATGTCGCCTCGGGCTTCCGCATGGTCGCCCAGGTCGACGCCGCTACCGGCAAGCCCGGCTGGAAGGGCAAGACCGAGGCGCCGATCCACGGCGCCCCGGTGGTCACCCACGGGCGGATGTTTGTTGTCAGCACCGACAACGAGCTGCTGAGCTTCGACACGGCGACCGGGGCGCCCGGCTGGACCTTCCAGGCGCTTGTCGAGCCGGCCCGGATCCTGGCCTCGCCCAGCCCGGCGGTCTCCGGCGAAACCGTCGTCGCCGCCTTCGCCTCGGGCGAGGTGGTCGCCCTGCGCACCGCCAACGGCAACGATCTGTGGAACACCACCCTGTCGAAGGCCAGCCGCACCACGGCCCTGTCGGAAATCCGGGACGTGGCCGGCCGGCCGGTGATCCATATGGGTGACGTCTACGCCGCCAGCCACGGCGGGGTGTTCGCCGCGACCGACCTGCGCACCGGCCAGATGCGCTGGTCCCTGCCGGTCGCCTCGATCGACACCCCCTGGCCGGCGGGCGACGTGGTCTACGTCATCTCCCAGGCCGGCGAGGTGATCTGCGCCTCGCGGGAAAGCGGTCAGGTCTACTGGATCAAGGACCTCAACGCCGGGGTCAAGAAGAACAAGGACCGGGCCCTGTTCACTGGTCCGGTGCTGGCCTCGGACCGCCTGGTGGTCGTCTCGAGTGACGGCCGGGCCATCGCGCTGAACCCGAAGACGGGCGAAGTGCTCAAGACCCTGAAGATCGGCTCGGCCGTGCTGACCTCGCCGGTCGCGGCGAACGGCATGATCTATGTCGTGACCGACAAGGGCGAACTGGTGGCGATCCGGTAGGTTTTCGTGTTATGGGCGCGGCCCCGCAGGCCGCGCCCGATTTCCGGGCCTTGTCTGCTATCCTGTGACCGCGCTCCTCGCCGGAGCGCGGTCAACGTCGTTCAGAAGTCCGCATGTCTCTCAAACTCGCCATCGTCGGCAGGCCGAACGTCGGCAAGTCCACGCTGTTCAACCGGCTGGCGGGCAAGAAGCTCGCCATCGTTGACGACCGGCCCGGCGTGACCCGCGACCGGCGCTTCGCCAGCGGCAGTCTGGGCGACCTGGACCTGACCCTGATCGACACCGCCGGCTTCGAGGATGTCGACGACGACAGCCTGGAGGCGCGCATGCGCGCCCAGACCGAGCTGGCGATCCAGGAAGCCGATGTCGTGCTGTTCCTGATCGACGCCCGGGAGGGCGTGACACCCGGCGACGAGATCTTCGCCGGCATCCTGCGCCGCCATCAGCGGCCGGTGATCCTGGCCGCCAACAAGGCCGAGGGGCGCGCCGGCGACGCCGGCATCGCCGAGGCCTGGTCGCTGGGCTTCGGCGAGCCCCTGGCCATCTCCGGCGAGCATGGCGAGGGCATGGCCGATCTCTACGCCCTGCTGTCGGGATACGCCGCCGAGTTCGGCGAGGACGAGGAACCCGACGCCGCCGACAAGCCGATCCTCATCGCCATCGTCGGTCGTCCCAACGCCGGCAAGTCGACGCTGGTCAATCGCCTGATCGGCGAGGACCGCATGCTGACCGGGCCCGAGGCCGGCATCACCCGCGACGCCATCTCGGTCGAGTGGCAGTGGGAAGGCCGCAACATCCGCCTGGTCGATACCGCCGGCCTGCGCCGCAAGGCGCGGGTGCAGGAGAAGCTGGAGAAGCTGTCCACCTCTGACTCGATCCGCGCCATCACCTTCGCCGAGGTGGTGCTGCTGGTCATGGACGCGACCCACCCGTTCGAGATCCAGGACCTGCAGATCGCCGACCTGGTCGAGCGGGAAGGGCGGGCCCTGGTGTTCGTGCTGGCCAAGTGGGATCTGGTCGAGGATCCGCAGGCGCGGCTGAAGGCCTTCCAGGAACATGCCGAGCGCATGCTGCCGCAGGTCAAGGGCGCGCCCGTGGTCGCCCTCTCCGCCGAGACCGGCCGCGGCGTCGAGCGGCTGATGCCGGCCCTCACCAAGGTCTATGAGAACTGGTCGACCAAGGTGAAGACGCGTGACCTCAACGACTGGCTGGCCATGGCCATCCAGCGTCACCCGCCCCCCGCCGTGGGCGGCAAGCGCATCAAGCCGAAATACATGGCCCAGACCAAGGCCCGGCCGCCGACGTTCGTGCTGTTCTCCAGCCGCGCCGAACAGATGCCCGAGCAGTATCGCCGCTATCTGGTCAACTCGATGCGTGAGAGTTTCGACCTGCCCGGCGTGCCGATCCGGCTGACGCTCAAGAGCAACAGGAACCCCTATGCCGAGGGCGCCGAGAAGGGCGGCGCACCGTCCTTCCAGCAGGGGGGGCTGATCCAGCGGGAGAAGGCCAAGGCGCTCGCCGCCGACGCCAAGGCCGCGCGCGCGGAGGCGGCGGCCGAAGAGGCGGGCGAGGCCAGACCGAAACCGGCGAAGAAGACCGTGGTCAGGCTGACCGGGGTCAAGGCCGCCAAGGCCCGCGCGGCGACCGCCCTGAAGTTCACCAAGGTCAAGGGCGCCAAGGGCTCGCGGCCCGGCATCCAGAAGCTGCGCGGCGGCGGCTCGGTCAAGGGACGCCCGCCGCGGCCGACGACGCGGTCAGGGAAGAAATAGTCGGGGACAGGATAAGCTGTCCCCTTCGCTACATCGCTACCCGTTCGCCGGCAGCACGCCGCCCGCCGCCTTCCAGTCGTTGAACACCACCGGCGAGGTCGGCTGGCCCAGGTCGGCCAGGGACAGCTGGACAATCAGCGGCGCGATCTCGGCCGGGTCGGTGACGGTCGCGGGGTCTTCGCCCGGATAGGCCTCCGCCCGCATCCGCGTGCGCATGGTCGAGGGATCGAGGATCACGGCGCGGACGTTGGTCGTCTCCATTTCGTCCGCCCAGCAGCGCACCAGCGCCTCCATGCCGGCCTTGGTCGCCGCGTAGGCCCCCCAGAAGGCCTTGGGTCGCACGACACGGCCGGTGGTCAGGAAGATGGCTCGGCCCGCGTCGGAGACCCGCAGGAGCGGCTCCAGCGAGCGGATCAGTCGCCAGGTTGCCGTCAGGTTCACGGCGACGGCCTCATCCCACTTCTTCAGGTCGATATGGCCCGTCGGAGTGATGCCGCCCAGCACGGCGGCGGCGTGGACCACGATGTCGAGCCTGCCCCAGCGTTCGAAGATGTGGGCGCCGAGCGGGTCGAGCCCCTCGGGCGACTTGAGGTCGATGGGCACGAGGGTGGCGTGCTCGCCGGTGGCGGCGAAGATCTCGTCGTCGAGCGCCTCGAGCCCGCCCTGGGTGCGGCCCAGGGCGATGACATGGGCGCCGGCGCGGGCCAGCCCCAGGGCGGCCTGGTAGCCGATGCCGCGCGTCGCGCCGGTGACCAGGGCGACGCGGTTCTTCAGGGGAAGGGATTCCATGCGGGGCTTCTAGCCGAAGGGGGGCGGTTCGCGAAGCGCACCTGTCCCCGCGGGCGCATTTTCGGCGGCTTGCGTCGGCTTCGCCGGGCGACGACCCCACTATCGGCCGAGGCTTGCGCCGGGCTAGGCTCGATCAACAGGAGCCCCCGCGATGCCCCCGATCTCAGGAACGCCGATCGCCTATGTCTACACCACCGACCGTGAGCGGGCGCTGGGCTTCTATCGCGACACGCTCGGCCTGCCGCTGCAGTCGTCGGACGGCTACGGCGACTACTTCCAGCTCGGCGACGCCCTGATGAGGCTGACGGTGATCACGGACCACCTGCCTTCGGAGCACCCGGTGCTGGGCTGGCAGGTCGAGGACTGCCGCGCGACCGTCCAGGCCCTGGCCGCCAGGGGCCTGAAATTCAACATCTACGACGGCATGGGGCAGGACGCCCTGGGCATCTGGACCTCACCTGACGGCAAGTCGAAGATCGCCTTCTTCAACGACCCCGACGGCAACGCGCTGATGCTGAACGAGGGTTAGGACCAATCGACATTCAGCGATCGAGAGGCCATCAAACCCCGATTGTCCCCGCGAAGGCGGGGACCCAAGCCATTCCGGATGCTTCACCGGCGCTTCAAGCCTTGAAACACCGCCTGGGTCCCCGCCTTCGCGGGGACAATCGGCAAAAAGACAGCCCCAGCCCCTGAATGCCGATTCAGCCTAGGCCGGCCGCGCCGCGTAGCGTTGGGCGATGACGGCGCAGGCCATCAGCTGGATCTGGTGGAACAGCATCACCGGCAGGACGATGAAGCCGACGCTGGCGGCCGGAAAAAGGATGCTGGCCATCGGCACGCCGGTGGCGAGCCCCTTCTTCGAGCCGCAAAAGACGGTGACGATCTCGTCCTCGGTCGCGAATTTCAGCGCCCGAGCCAGCATCAGGGTCGCGGTCAGGACCACCGCCAGCAGCAGAACGCAGATGACCAGCAGAACGGCCAGTTCCCGTCCACTGACCTGTCGCCACAGCCCTCCCACCACGGCCGCACTGAACGCGCCGTAGACCACCAGCAGGATCGACCCCCGGTCGGTGTAGCTGACCAGCTTCGCGTGCCGCGCCACCCAGCCGCCGACGAAGGGCCGGGCCAGCTGGCCCAGCGCGAACGGCAGCAGGATCTGCAGGGCCACGTCCTGCACCGCCTTGACCGACAGGCCGCCGGTCTGGGTGTGCAGGAACAGGCCCACCAGCAGCGGCGTCAGCACGACGCCAAGCAGGTTGGATGTCGAAGCCGCGACCACCGCCGCCGCGACATTGCCCCGCGCCTGCGAGGTGAAGGCGATCGACGACTGCACCGTCGAGGGCAGCAGGCAGAGGTACAGCACGCCCGCCGCCAGCTGGGTCGGCAGGATCGATGGCGGCAGCTGGATGACGCCCAGCCCGAGCAGCGGGAACAGCAGGAAGGTCGAGCCGAGCACCGCCAGGTGCAGTCGCCAGTGGACCAGCCCCGCGATGACCGACTCCCGCGGCAGACGCGCGCCATGCAGGAAGAACAGCAGGGCGATCGCCGCCTTGGTCAGCCAGCCGAACCAGACCGTCCCCTGGCCGCGCACCGGCAGCAGGCTGGCGACCACGACCATCAGCAGGATGGCGATGATGTAGGGGTCGGGCCTGAGGCCTTTCAGCCAGCCCGCGCCCGCCTGCTTCACGCGCTCACCAGGAACGACAGCTGGCGGCCGTGGTCATGGCCACCCTCGGCGATCTCGCGGTCAAGCAGGCGGGTGGGGTAATCGCCGGTGAAATAGTGGTCGGTGAACTGCGGACAGGCCGGGTCGCGCGGTCCGGCCTCGAGCGCCCAGTAGAGCCCCTCGACCGACAGGAAGCCGAGGCTGTCGACCTCGAGGAAGGCGGTCATTTCGGCCAGCGACTTGCGGGCGGCGAGCAGCTTTTCCCGATCGGGCATGTCGATGCCGTAGAAGTCCGGCCACATGATCGGCGGGCTGGCCGAGCGCAGGTGCACCTCGGTGGCGCCGGCCTCGCGGACCATGCGCACGATCTTGCGGCTGGTCGTGCCGCGCACGATCGAGTCGTCGATCAGCACCACCCGCTTGCCCTCAAGCACGGCGCGGTTGGGGCTGTGCTTCATGCGCACTCCCAGTTCGCGCACGCCCTGGGTCGGCTGGATGAAGGTGCGGCCGACGAAGTGGCTGCGGATGATGCCCAGTTCATAGGGAATGCCGCTGGCCTGGGCGTAGCCGAGCGCCGCGGGCACGCCGCTGTCGGGGACCGGCACGACCACGTCGGCCCCGGCCGGCGTCTCCTCGGCCAGCCGCATGCCCATGCGCTTGCGCACGCCGTAGACCGAGCGGCCGTTCACCACGCTGTCGGGACGGGCGAAGTAGACGTACTCGAACACGCAGGGGCGGGCCTTGCCGGTCTGGAACGGCTTGAGGCTCTCCACGCCGGTGTCGGAAATAACCACCATCTCGCCATGCTCGACGTCGCGCACGAAGCTCGCGCCGATCATGTCCAGGGCGCAGGTCTCCGACGCCAGCACCGGCTTGCCGTTCAGGTCGCCCAGCACCAGCGGGCGGATGCCCAGCGGATCGCGCACGCCGATCAGTTTCTTGTTGGTCAGCGCCACCAGGGCGTAGCCGCCCTCGATCTGACCGATCGCGTCGATGAACCGGTCGACGACCCGCGCCTTCCGCGAACGGGCGATCAGATGAAGGATGACCTCGCTGTCCGAGGTCGACTGGAAGATCGCGCCCTCGGCGACCAGCTGTTCGCGCAGGGTCAGGAAATTGGTCAGGTTGCCGTTATGGGCGAGGGCCACGCCGCCGGCTTCGAGATCGGCGAACATCGGCTGGACGTTGCGGATGCCGCTGCCGCCGGCGGTGGCGTAGCGGGTGTGGCCGATGGCGTACTGGCCGGGCAGGCGATCGACCAGGTCCGGCCCGGTGAAGGCCTCGCCGACATGGCCCAGATGCCGCTCGGTGGTGAAGCTCTGGCCGTCGAAGGCGGCGATGCCGCAGGCCTCCTGTCCGCGATGCTGCAGGGCGTGCAGGCCCAGGGCCACGACGGCCGAGGCGTCGCTGACGTCGAACACGCCGAACACGCCGCATTCGAGCCGCAGGCTGTCGTCGTCCGGATCCCGGGCGGGGGGCTGAACCTGTCGGTCGCTGGTCCGGCTAGCGGTCATCGCGTCTTCTCCACCAGATCGTCGACGGCGTCGCGCTCATCCGCCTCATACCCCTTTTCGCCGGCCTTGGGCGCGGTCACGCTGTCGCGGACCGCCTTCTCGAGCCGCGGCGCGACCACCCTGGCCACGTCGAAGCCATTGGGCGCGAAAGCCTTGAGGATCCGCCCGGAGACCTCCGTCAACGGATAGAACATCGCGCCGGTCACCCAGCGCGGCGCCGTTTCCGCCGGCGTGGCCATGTGGAACAGCAGGCTGAAGGCGCCCAGCAGGACCATGGCCCTGACCAGGCCGAAGCCCGTGCCCACCGCCCGGTCCAGCAAGCCCATGGTCTGCGTCTCGTGGATCCGCCGCTCTAGCGTCGCGCCAAGCAGCCGCAGCGCGATATAGGACAGACCAAAGACGAATAGAAGGGACAGGCCGACCCCGGCCCAGTCCGGGTCGATCAGGGCCTTGCCCGCGGGGGCCGTGAACCGCAGGGCGAACACCGCCAGGATGGCCGCCACAAGGAAGGCCAGAACCGTCATCAGCTCCTTGGTCGCGCCCCGGGTGAAGCCGATGATGGCCGAAACCAGCAACAACGGCCCGGCGATGAAATCGAACTGCGTCAGCACGGGATCATGACCATTGCTGCTCTCCGATGCGCGTGACGGCGTCGACCAGCCGTGACACCCCGGTCACCGTCAGGCTCTCGCCGGCGCCGATCGGCGCCAGGGCGCGCCTGAACCCCAGCTTCGCGGCTTCCTTGAGGCGGGTCTCCGCCCGGCCCACCGGCCGAACCTCGCCCGACAGGCTGACCTCGCCGAACACCACACAATCCTGCGGCAGGGCCTCGTCGAGCGCCGAGGAGGCGAGGGCCGCAGCCGCCGCGAGGTCCGCGGCCGGCTCGGTGATGCGCAGGCCGCCGGCGACGTTGAGGTAGACATCCTTGTTGCCGAAGGCGAGGCCGCAGCGCGACTCCAGCACGGCCAGCACCATGGCCAGCCG
>DAORNX010000030.1:0-12187 GCA_035441225.1 Caulobacter sp. | reverse complement strand
CAGACCGGACGGTACTCGCGGGTGCACATCTGTGGTCGCTTGCGGCAGGTCCCCGAGCCGTCGGCGACGTGCTGCATCTCGGGCGTCATCTGGCAATAGAGGCCGGCCTGACACTGGAAGCCGGCGAAGCCTCCGCACAGGCCGCCCTCGGCCACCGGCGCGCGCGCCGGCGGCGACGGAGACTGACCGCCGTCAGCCTGGCAGGCCGCCAGCGACAGCACCGCCAGAGCGGTCAGGGAGAGGGTGCGGATCGAGGCGATCATCGGCGGCGCTCCGTGCAAGGCCAGGCCCTGATTACGCGCTCGACCCGCCGCGGGTTGCAAGGGCCGCCCGCCCCGACCATCGCGGTCGGGCCATCCAGGCCCAGCAGGCCAGGGCCACCAGCACCGTAACCGCCAGGGTGGTCAGGTCCTCGCAGAGCCGGGGCGTATCCATCTTCAGATTGGCGATCACGCCTTCCTGGATCGAGTTGCCGGCCCCGTGAGCGATCACCGCCGGCCAGAAGCTGCGCGCGCTGAGTGTGATCCAGGCCATGAACACCGACACCGCCACCAGCTCGAGGGGGAAGATCACCAGCGCCCCCAACACCGGCGTTTCCGGGTAGTTGTAGCCGGCCAGCAGCGACGGCAGGTGCCAGAACGACCAGATCAGGCCCAGCAACACCACGCCCCGGCCAAGGCCCAGCCGGTCGATCAGATGACCCTGCAGGAAGGCGCGCCAGCCGAACTCCTCGCCGATGGCGACCAGGCCGTTCATCGCCGCGAAGGCCGCGCCGGTGACGGCGACATTGGCCAGGAACAGCGGCCAGGCCTGCATCCCGCGCCCGAGCATCCACGGGCCCCCGGCGACACGCACGCCGTCGGCGCCGAAGCCGAACCAGCCCGACTGGCCCCAGCCCATGACCTCGACGACCGCGAGCACGGCGAAGGCGATCAGGGTCGGTACGGCCACGCCGGCGACCAGCATCGGGATCATCCGCCAGGTCGGTTTCCACAACAGGCCGGCGCGGGCCGGCTTGTGAAACACGAGAAACAGGATCGTCACGAGTCCGGGGACGAACATCGTCGTCGCCAGCCATGGCCCGGCGGCGTCCGATTCGAGATCACCGCCCGTGGCGCGCAGGGCGGCGAACTGCATCGCCCAGGCGATGCCGTAGGTCAGCAGGCAATAGAGGGCTATGGCGCGTCCGCGCATGGGAAGACCCTTTCGTTTCTGGAAGGATGTGGAGGCCGGCCGTCAGCCGGTTCGGGCGAGCCGTCGCACGGACCACAGCAGGACCAGACGCCCGACCATCCAGGCGCCGGCCAGCACGGTCGCCGCCAGCGGATAGAGCCACAGGCCGAGCCACTCACGGGCCTTGGTCGGATCGTCGATCGTGCCGATGAATTGTTGCCCCGGCCCGATCCACAGACCTGCGTGAACGGGGTCGCGCAGCTTCATCACCACCAGGCTGACCGCCGTGAAGGCGACCAGGGCCAGAATCAGCAGCACGGCGGCGGCGGCGGCGGCCACCAGGCTGCGATGGATGCGACGGGCGACCGCGCCCAGCAGGTCACCCGACCGTTGCGAGCCGAGGGCCGCGGCCAGCTCCATCTCGTCGAGGAACGGTCGGGCGTAGGCCTCGGCCGCGCCAAATCCGGCCAGCGCCTCGACCGGTGGCTGTCCGGCGCCGAGACGTTCTTCCAGATGCGCCCGCGCCTCGGCGACGATGTCGTCGCGATCGGCCGCGGGCATGGCCGACAGCGCCCATTTGAGACGCCGCAACCAGTCGGCCACCATCGGGTCCGTCATGGTCATCTCCTGTCCAGAAAGGCGCCCAGCCCCGCGCTGAGCCGTCGCCACTCGGCGGTCTGCGCCGCAAGTTCGTCCCGCCCGGCCGCGGTCAGGGCGTAGTATTTGCGCGGACGGGCCCCGTCCGCCTCCAGCCGCCAGTCGGACGCCGCCAGTCCGGCCCGCTCGAGTCTGTGCAGCAGCGGGTAGATGGTGCCCTCCGCCACCTCCAGGCCGGCATCGCGGCGCAGGCGGTCGAGAATCTCCAGGCCATAGCAGGGGCGCTCCGCCAGCAGGCTGAGCAGCGCCAGCTCCGCCAGGCCCTTGAGCAGCTGCGCGCGGCGATTTTCGGTCGCCGCCTCTGTACGTGTTTCGCCAGTCATCTTGTAATGCAAGATATCATATTTTGCACGGCGGTCAACGCACGGCGTTCGCCCGGATGCGAATTGACCGGGCGGCGCTTTTCGTCTGATCTCGCCGTCTTCGAGTTCGGGACGGGGCGATGACATCCAGATTACGCGCGGCGCTGGCCGCCACCGCGACGGCGGCCTTGCTGGCCGCCTGCGCCACCACGGGCACGGCGGCGCCCGACAGGCCCGTCGCCAGTTCGGGTCCGGCCAAGCCGGTCCCGCCGGGTCTTGATCCGGCCGCCCGGCCTGATCCCTTCCCGTCGACCTACGCCCCCTTCCCCGCCGGGCCGACCGCCATCCGCGGCGCCACGGTGCTGACGGCAACCGGCCAGCAGATCGAGAACGGCGTGGTGCTCTTCGCCGGCGGCCGGATCGTCGCCGTCGGCGGCCCGGACACCGCCATCCCGCAGGGAACGACCGTCATCGACGGGACCGGCAAGTGGGTCACGCCGGGCATCATCGACGCCCACAGCCACCTGGGCGTCTATCCCTCGCCCGGCGTCTCGTCGCGGTCGGACGGCAACGAGGCCACCGATCCGGTAACGGCCAACGTCTGGGCCGAACATTCGGTCTGGCCGCAGGATCCGGGCTTCAACCGGGCCCGGGCCGGCGGCGTCACCACCCTGCAGATCCTGCCCGGCTCGGCCAACCTGTTCGGCGGCCGCTCGGTCACGCTGCGCAACGTGCCGTCGGTGACCATGCAGGGGATGAAGTTCCCCGGGGCGCCCTATGGCCTGAAGATGGCCTGCGGCGAAAATCCCAAGCGGGTCTACGGCGGCAAGGGCCGTTCGCCGTCCACGGCGATGGGCAACGTGGCCGGCTACCGCAAGGCGTGGATCGACGCGGCGGAATACGGCCGCAAGTGGGACGACTACCGCGCCAAGGTCGCCAGGGGCGAGAAGGCCGATCCGCCCAAGCGCGATCTGGGTCTCGACACCCTGGTCGGGGTGCTGCGCGGCGAGATCCTGGTGCAGAACCACTGCTACCGGGCCGACGAAATGGCCGTGATGATCGATATCGCCAAGGAGTTTGGCTACCGCATCACCATGTTCCACCACGCCTCGGAAGCCTACAAGGTCGGGCCTCTGCTGGCGAAGGAGGGCATCTGCTTCGCCACCTGGGCCGACTGGCAGGGCTTCAAGATGGAGTCCTACGACGGCATCGAGGCCAACGCCGCGATCGCCTTCCGCTCGGGGGCGTGCACGGTCATCCACTCCGATGACGCGACCATCACCCAGCGCCTGAACCAGGAGGCGGCCATCGCCATGGCGGCCGGCAACCGCATCGGGCTGAAGATCACCGACGCCGAGGCGATCGCCTGGATCACCCTCAACCCGGCCAGGGCCATCGGCATCGACGGCCAGACCGGCTCGCTGGTCGCCGGCAAGCGGGCCGATGTGGTGTTGTGGAGCGCCGATCCCTTCAGCATCTACGCCCAGGCCGACAAGGTCTTCATCGACGGGGCCCTGGTCTACGACCGGCGCGACCCACGTTACCAACCCAGGTCCGACTTCGAACTCGGCCAGCCCGGCGAAGGGGCCTTCCACCCATGAAACGCGCCCTCATCGCTGTCGCCACCCTGGCCATCGCCACGCCGGCGGCGGCCGAGACCGTGGCCATCGTCAACGCCCGCATCGAGACCGCGGCGGCGGCGGGCATCATCCCGTCCGGAACCATCGTGCTGAAGGACGGTCGCATCGCCGCCGTGGGAGCGGGCGTCACGGCTCCCGCCGGCGCCCGGATCATCGACGCCCGCGGCGGAGTGGTCACACCCGGCCTGATCGCCCCCTCCTCCAACCTCACGGTCAGCGAGGTCGAGGCTGTGTCCTCGACGCGTGACGATCGCTCCGGCAAGCTTTCGGCCGGCTTCGACATCAGTTACGGCGTCAATCCCGCCAGCCCGATGATCCCGCTGGCGCGGCAGACCGGCCTGACCCGCGTCGTCGCGACGCCCGTGCTCTCGCGTGGCGGTGGCGGCGGCCACAAGGACGACAGCGGGGCCGAGGACTTCGCGGGCGGCGGCGGCGGTGAGGAAGGCGATCCGGCGATGTTCGCCGGCCAGGCCGCCATCATCTCGCTGGCGGCCGGCGACCTGGATCCGGTGGTCCGGCCGCGCGTGGCCGTGACCCTCGATCTGGGCGAGGCCGGCGCGCGCAACGCCGGCGGCTCCCGCGGCGCGGCGCTGGTGCTGGTGAAGGCGGCCTTCGAGGACGCTCGCGCCCTTGCCCGCAACCGCAACGCCTATGACCGCGGCGAGAGTCGCGAGTTCGGCCTGTCGCGCATCGACCTCGAGGCCCTGATCCCTGTGGTCGAGGGTCGTGCGCCGCTGCTGGTGCGGGTGCACCGCGCCAGCGACATCCTGCAGGTGCTGCGCCTGGCGCGCGAGGAGAAGGTCAAGGTGATCCTCGAGGGGGCCGAAGAGGGCTGGCTCGTGGCGTCGCAGATCGCCGCCGCCGGCGTCGGCGTGATCCTCGACGCCCAGGCCGACCTGCCCGACCAGTTCGAGACCCTCGGCGCCCGCCTCGACAACGCCGCCCGGCTGCAGGCGGCCGGGGTGACCGTGGCGATCATGGGCAGCCGCGACCTCAACAACCTGCGCCAGGAACGCTTCAACGCCGGACTGGCGGTGGCCAACGGCCTGCCGCGCGACCAGGCCATCGCGACCATCACCGCCAACGTGGCGAAGATGTGGGGCATGACCGGCGTCGGCTCGCTGGAAGTCGGCAAGGAGGCGGACGTCGTGCTGTGGACCGGCGATCCGCTGGAGACCAGCACCTGGCCGCAGGCGGTGTTCATCGGCGGCGTCGAACAGCCCCAGAGCACGCGGGCCTTCGAGCTCAGGGATCGTTACCTCAAGCCGGCTGCGAACGGGTATCCACCGGCGTATCAGTAGGGAACGAACGCCTTCTCCCCTTACGGGAGAAGGTGGCCCGCGAAGCGGGTCGGATGAGGGGCCGACAAGCCCGCCCGACACCGTCTCCCGCAAGGGGAGAAGGATTGGAGTTGCCCCTCCCGGCCCTTCGCCGCATACCTCGACGCCCCCGAATCGCCCGAAACTCGCCAGCGTCATGTCCGCCCCCCCTGTGCAGAACTCCCTTTTCGACGACGCCCTGAACCCGGCGCCGGTCGCGCCGCTGGCGCAGGCCCATGAGCCGGTGGCGGCGCCTCCGCCGGCCAGGACCCCCGCCGGCGGCTACACGGCCAGCGACATCGAGGTGCTCGAGGGCCTGGAGCCCGTACGCAAGCGGCCGGGCATGTACATCGGCGGCACCGACGAGCGGGCGCTGCACCACCTGTTCGCCGAAGTGCTCGACAACGCCATGGACGAGGCCGTCGCCGGCCACGCCAGGCTGATCGAGGTCCATCTGGACGCCGACGGGACCCTGACCGTCACCGACAACGGGCGGGGCATTCCCGTCGACCCGCACCCCAAGTATCCGGGCAAGTCGGCGCTGGAAGTGATCATGACCGTCCTCCACTCTGGCGGGAAATTCTCCGGCAAGGCCTACGAGACCTCCGGCGGCCTGCATGGCGTGGGGGTCAGTGTCGTCAACGCCCTGTCGGAGCGGGTGGAGATCACCTCCTGGCGCGACGGTTTCGAGCACCGCCAGGTGTTCTCGCGCGGCAAGCCGGTCGGCAAGCTCGAGCAGATCGGCCCGTCGCGCAAGAAAGGCACCGCGGTCGCCTTCCTGCCGGACCCGGTGATCTTCGGCGACGACGCGGCCTTCAAGCCGGCGCGGCTCTACCGCATGGCCCGCTCCAAGGCCTATCTGTTCCGCGGCGTGCAGATCAAATGGTCCTGCGACCCGTCGCGCATTCACGACCAGACCCCGGCCGAGGCGACGTTCCACTTCCCCAACGGCCTGGCCGACTTCCTGGCCGAGCGGATCAAGAGCGTTGCCACGGTCACGCCCGAAGCCTTCAGCGGCCGCATCGAGCGCACCGGCGAGGCGGGCGCCGTGGAATGGGCCGTCACCTGGACGCCGCAGGGCTTCGGCGAGGCCGACGGCTTCATGCAGTCCTACTGCAACACCGTGCCCACGCCCGAGGGCGGCACGCACGAATCCGGCTTCCGCGCCGCCCTGACCCGGGGCCTCAAGGCTCATGCCGAGCTGATCAACGAGAAGCGCGCCGGCATCATCACGGCCGACGACGTCGTCGCCAACGCCGGGGCGCTGATCAGCGTGTTCATCCGCAACCCGGAGTTCCAGGGCCAGACCAAGGAGCGGCTCAGCTCGTCCGACGCCCAGAAGCTGGTCGAGACCGCGCTGCGCGATCCGTTCGACCACTGGCTGACCGCCTCGCCCAAGGCCGCCCGGGCCCTGCTCGATTTCGTCATCGAACGCGCCGAGGACCGGCTCAAGCGGCGCAAGGACCGCGAGGTCGCGCGCGCCTCGGCCACCCGCAAGCTGCGGCTGCCCGGCAAGCTGGCGGACTGCTCGGCCAACGCCATCGACGGCGCCGAGCTGTTCATCGTCGAGGGTGACAGCGCCGGCGGCTCGGCCAAACAGGCGCGCGACCGCAAGACCCAGGCGATCCTGCCCCTGCGCGGCAAGATCCTCAACGTCGCCAGCGCCACGGGCGACAAGCTGATGGGCAACAAGGAGCTGTCGGACCTGATGCTGGCGCTGGGCGTGCAGGGCGGCAGCAAGTATCGCGACGAGGACCTGCGCTACGACCGCATCGTGATCATGACCGACGCCGACGTCGACGGCGCCCACATCGCCAGCCTGCTGATCACCTTCTTCTACCGCCAGATGCCGGAGATGATCCGCGCCGGGCGGCTGTATCTGGCCCTGCCCCCTCTCTATCGCATCAGCCACGGCGGCAAGGCCGTCTACGCCCGTGACGACGCGCACAAGGACGAACTGCTGGAGACGCAGTTCAAGGGCAAGAAGCCCGAGATCGGCCGCTTCAAGGGCCTGGGCGAAATGATGCCGGCCCAGCTGAAGGAAACCACCATGGACCCGGCCCGGCGCACCCTGGCCCGGGTCACCCTTCCGCGTGACGAGGGCCACGTGGAGGAACTGGTGGAAAGCCTGATGGGTCGCAAGCCCGAACAGCGCTTCCGGTTCATTCAGGAAAACGCCGAATTCGCGGCGGCGGACGTCGACATCTGACAATTGATGTAACGACAGCGCGAGACTGACGGGCTCGAGAAACTTTCATCCGCGGAAATTACCTGCAAGTACTGTATTTGCGCGATGATCATGACTATTCATTACTTGATGTGATTTTCAGTTCAACTTTGAGTGAACCTAAGTTTACCCCCGGCGTTTTGGTGATCCTGTAGACTGCTTTCGCGTGAAACGGACGCCTTCGCGCGTTTCACGGCCAACAAGCTGGGGCACGAATGATCGAACCGCTCGCACCGCCCCCCTCGATCGAGGGGTTGGCGTCGCCACGACTACTGTCCCTTCGGGACGTCGCACTGTTTCTCGACCTCGACGGCACCCTGGCGCCGATCGCCGGCGCCCCCGGGCTTGTCGGGCCCGACGCGGCGCGCAACGCCCTGCTGTCGCGGCTGCAGCGCTGGCTGGGCGGCCGGATGGTCGTGGTCAGCGGCCGGCCGGTGGCCGACATCGACCGGATTCTCGACGGGACGGTGGCCAGCGTCTCCGGCAATCATGGCCGCGAACGGCGAACCGCGGCGGGCGACCTGATCGCCCTCAGGGCTGATCCCGGCCTGCCCGTCGTGACCGCGATGCTGCAGAGTTTCGCGGCGGCCCAGCGCGGCCTGATGGTCGAGACCAAGCCCTGCAGCGTCGCCCTGCACTATCGCGGCCATCCCCCGGCGGGAGCGGCCTGCCTCGACATCGCCCACCGGCTGGCGAAAGCCCATGGCCTGACGGTCCAGGAGGGCAGAATGGTGGTGGAGCTGCTCACGCCGGGGCCCGACAAGGGCGATGCGCTGCAACTGTTCATGCAGGAACCGGCCTTCGCCGGCCGCCGGCCGGTGATGGTCGGCGACGACCTGACCGATGAGCCGGCGTTCGAGGCCGCCGTCGCCCTGGGGGGCTACGGGGTGCTGGTCGGTGAACCGCGGGAGACGGCCGCCCGTTACCGGCTGGCCAATCCCGACGCCGTGCTGGCCTGGCTTTCGGGGTCGCTGCTATGAGTCGGCTGATCGTGGTGTCCAATCGCGTGAGCCTGTCGAGCGACGTCGGCGCCGGCTCTGTGGGTGGCCTCGCCGCGGCCCTGGCGGCGGCGCTGCGCGAAAGTCGCGGAGTCTGGTTCGGCTGGAGCGGCGAAACCACGCCCGGCTACACAGGCCAGATCGCGCTGGAGCAGGTCGGCGAGGTGACCGTGGCCAAGGTCGACCTCGAACCCCAGGACGTCGACGAATATTACAACGGATACGCCAACAAGACCCTGTGGCCGCTGTTCCACGACCGCATCGACCTGACCGCCTACGAACGGCTGTTCGACGCCGGCTACGCCCGGGTCAACCAACGGTTCGCCGAGACCCTGCGCCCGCTGGTCGGGCCCGACGATCTGGTCTGGGTGCACGACTACCACCTGGCGCCGCTGGCGCGCGAGCTGCGGGCGCGGGGCGTCCACAACCGGATCGGCTTCTTCCTGCACATCCCCTGGCCCGCGCGCCAGCTGCTGGTCACCCTGCCCGGGCACCGCAGGCTGGTCGAGGCGCTGTTCCAGTACGACCTGATCGGTTTCCAGACGACCGAGGGCGTGTCGGCCTTCACCGGCTACCTCGTCAACGAACTGGGCCTGGCTCCCCCTGACGCCGAGGGCATGGTCACCGGCTTCGGCCGCACCGTCCGCATCGGCGCCTTCCCGATCGGCATCAACGCGCGAGACTTTTCCGACGGGGCCCGGTCCCCGGCCGGCGAGGAGAGCTACCAGCGCATGCGCGACAGCCTCGCCGGCAGGCAGATGATCCTGGGCGTCGACCGGCTGGACTACTCCAAGGGCCTGGAGGAACGCTTCGTCGCCTACGAGCAGTTTCTCGGGGAACACGAGGAACAGCTCGAGCGCGTGTTCCTGTTGCAGATCGCCACCCTCAGCCGCGACAGCGTCGAGGCCTACCAGGACCTGCGCGCCCGGCTCGACGCCGTGGCCGGCCGCGTCAACGGCCGGTTCGGCACCGTCGACTGGGTTCCACTGCGCTACGTCAACAGCGCCTACCGCCAGGACGAACTGGCCGGCATCTACCGCGCCGCGCGGGTGGGCCTGGTGACGCCCTTGCGGGACGGCATGAATCTGGTGGCCAAGGAGTATGTCGCCTCGCAGGATCCGGCCGATCCCGGGGTCCTGATCCTGTCACGGTTCGCCGGCGCGGCCGGCCAGATGTCGGACGCCCTGATCGTCAATCCCTATGACCGCCAGGACATGGCGGAGGCCATCCAGCAGGCGCTGACAATGCCGATCGAGGAACGCCGGCGCCGCTGGGAATCGCTGATGCTCGGCGTCGAGACCGACGACACCGACGCCTGGAGGGAAGCCTTCATCAAGGCCCTCAAGGGGGAGACCCGACACCGGCCGCGTCTGGCCAACGACGCGGCCTGAAGGGCGACGACCGCTGTCGGCGGCCGTCACCCCGGGCCGGACCATGCCCTGACTAGCGACCCTGGACGATGGTGATGGTCACCGGCGCGCCGCCCTGGCCCGTACCCTGCCAGGTATCGCCCACGTTCTTGCTGACGGTCGGGCCGCACGACGGCGGAGTGGCCTCCGGCGCCTGCTGGGTGAAGCAGGTCTGGCCGCCGGAGATGGCCCAGGAGCCCGAGCTCTGGCCCTGGGGGCTCTCGCCGGTATAGGAGCCGCCCTCGTCGATGAAGAGTTTGACCTGCGTGCCGTCGCCGTAGGTGATCAGGACGGTGTTGCCGTACGCCGTGGCCATCGGATCTGCCGCCAGCGCCGGACCGGCCGCCATGAGCATCGCGGCGGCGACAGCCGCCTTCGCAAGGAGTTTCATCTTGTTGTTTCCGCCCGTTTTCTTCGTTGCTGCGATCTCGCCCTTCAGGCGAGTGGCGGCAGCCTAGCGAAGAATTTCCGGGACGTTAACCCTGCCGTCCGGCGGCCAGGGTATTGCGCACGGGCTCGCCCAGCAGCCCCTTCGCAGACCAGCTGGCCCCCACCCCGCCGGGCACGATCGGCGTGCAGAAGGTCAGAGGCACATAGACCGGCCGCTTCTGGGTGATGCACAGATCGCCGTTCTTGACCTTCCATACCCCGCCGGTTCGCTCGCCGTTGGATCGCAGGGCGTCGTAGGTGCCGTCGCGATGCAGCCAGGTCCGCGTTGTCTTGCCGTTCGGGTAGGTGGTGATGATGGTGTTGCCGAAGGCCGGCTCAAGGCTGGGGGCTGGCGCCGAGGCAGCGATCGTAACGGCGGCCAGCAGACCAAGGGTCAATCCGCTCACGGACATTTGCATCTCCCGTTCGGGGACCGACAATCAACAGCACTGGCCGCGACTTGCCAAGCCCCGTCGCCTGCCGCACGAGCGCCTACACCTGCGGTAAACCCAAGCAGCGATTGACTTTGCGGGCTTAAGGCCTATGTATCCGCCCGAGTTCGGAGCAGGTCTGGCGAATCCGCGCCGCCCGTTCGCCCAAACACGGGCGGCTCTGGATCTTCCTTTCGTGAGACATGACCGAATTTTCCCAACTGGGGCTGAGCGCCTCCACACTGCAAGCGGTGGCTGACACCGGCTACACCACGGCCACGCCGATCCAGGCCCAGGCCATTCCCGTGGCCCTCGCGGGCCAGGATGTCCTGGGCATCGCCCAGACCGGCACCGGCAAGACCGCCGCCTTCACCCTGCCGATGATCGACCGGCTGTCGGCCGGCAGGGCCCGCGCCCGCATGCCGCGCGCCCTGGTGCTGGCGCCGACCCGCGAACTGGCTGACCAGGTGGCCGGAAGCTTCGAGAAATACGCCAAGGGCACCCGCCTTTCGTGGGCCCTGCTGATCGGCGGCGTGTCCATGGGTGACCAGGTCGCGGCGCTCGACAAGGGCGTCGACGTGCTTATCGCCACCCCAGGCCGGCTGCTCGACCTGTTCGAACGCAGCAAGATCCTGCTGACCGGCGTGCAGATCATGGTCGTCGACGAGGCCGACCGCATGCTCGACATGGGCTTCATCCCCGACATCGAGCGCATCTTCAAACTGACCCCGCCCAAGCGTCAGACGCTGTTCTTCAGCGCCACCATGCCGCCGGAGATCACCCGGCTGACGCAGCAGTTCCTGAAGAACCCGACCCGCATCGAGGTGGCCCGGCCCGCGACCACGGGCGAGAACATCGCCCAGTTCGTGGCCCGCATCCCGAGCAGCGACCCCAAGGCCAAGCGCGTCGCCCTGCGCAGCCTGATCGATCGCAGCGAGATCAAGAACGGCATCGTTTTCTGCAACCGGAAGAGCGAGGTCGACATCGTCGCCAAGTCGCTGCGCACGCACGGCTATGACGCGGCGGCGATCCATGGCGATCTCGACCAGGCGACGCGCATGCGCACCCTCGACGGTTTCCGCAAGGGCGAGCTCAAGCTGCTCGTGGCCTCGGACGTGGCCGCCCGCGGCCTCGACATTCCCGACGTCAGCCACGTGTTCAACTACGACGTGCCCCACCACGCCGACGACTATGTCCACCGGATCGGCCGAACGGGCCGCGCCGGCCGGTCGGGCGAGACCTTCATGATCGTCACCCCTGCAGATGACCGCAACTACGACAAGGTCATCAAGCTGACGGGCAAGTCACCGGCCGAAGCCACGTTCGAGGGCATCGACTGGGCCAGCCTCAAGAGCGAGCCGCGCAGCAAGCGCGACGGCGACAAGCGCGGTCCCCGCGCGTCGGCCGGACGCGACCGCAGCCGCGGCCGACCGGCCTCGGAGACCTCCGTCGTCTCGATGGAGGCCATTTCCCCGGCCGCTTCGTCGGATGCCGCCGAAAAGCCGGCCCGCCGGACCCGGGAGCGCAAGGTCGAGGCCTCGGTCGAGCCGATCAGCGCGTCCTCGGCCGAAGCGCCCGCGCCCGCCCAGGATCCGTCGCCGA
>DAORNX010000029.1:10701-12230 GCA_035441225.1 Caulobacter sp. | reverse complement strand
GACGAGGGCTACCTCTACATCTACGACCGGGTGAAGGACATGATCGTCAGCGGCGGCGAGAACGTCTATCCGGCCGAGGTCGAGAACGCCCTGTTCAGCCATCCCGCCGTCGCCGACGCCGCCGTCATCGGCGTGCCGGACGAGCGCTGGGGCGAGGCGGTCAAGGGCCTGGTCGTGCTCAAGCCGGGCGCGACCGCCACGCCCGAGGAGATCATCGCCCACGCCCGCTCGAGGATCGCCGGCTACAAGGCGCCCAAGTCCATCGACTTCATCGACGCCCTGCCGCGGAACCCGTCCGGCAAGGTGCTCAGGCGCGAGCTGAGGAAGCCGTTCTGGGAAGGGCGGGAGCGGCTCGTGGGGTAGGGCTCACTCGGGCTTGCGCGCGCCGTGGCGGACTTCGAGGATTCTGACGCCATCAGCCGTCACGCGATAACGGATCAGGTATGGCCGTATGCGAGTCAGTTCATACCGCCCTTGGCTGATCGGGCGACCCCTCGCGGGATACCTGTCGAGCGCCGCGGCGGCCGCTCTGATTCGCTCGGCGAGGCGTTCGGCGGCGACAGGACGGTCCCGGGCGACATAGGCCCGGATGTCCTCTAGGTCGAGGAGCGCCTGGAACGCCCAGGTTACCTCCGCCACGACCGGGGCAACGGCTTCTCATCCGGCGTGCCCCAAGTGCGCAGCCATTTGGCCACCTCCTCGTGAGGCACGACCCGGCCCGCCGCGACGTCGGCGTCGGCGGCGGCCGAGCGCTCGTCATAGTCCGCATCGAACTCGGCGGGCGCCTCTTCAAAGCCTGGGGGCTTTTCATCGCTCATAATAAAAGCATAGCACGCTCGATCCATGCATGGAAGAGTCATGATGTGTTGCAACTATAAATGGCATTCGTCACGCGACCTTCACCAGCCCCGTCACCGCGACCTCCCGCCGCACCCGGAACCCCAGGGTCTCGTACAGCGCGATCGCGGCGGTGTTGCTGGCGTAGGCGTGGAGGAACGGCGTCTCCCCGTCCGCGATGATCCGCGCCATTACCGCCCGCATCAAGGCTGCGGCATACCCCCGGCCGCGGTGTTCCGGATGGGTGCAGACGCCGCTGACCTCGGTATGGCCGGGCAGGCGCAGGCGTTCGCCGGCCATGGCGACGAGGTCCTGTTTCACACCGATGAACCGACCCAGGCGATGGGTCTCTTCGGCGAACGGGCCGGGCCGGGTCAACGTCGCCAGCGCCAGCATTTCCGGCGCGTCGGCGTCGGTGAGGTCGATCCAGGCGAGATCGCTGTCAGCGGCGATCAGCCGGTCGGCGACCATCTGCACCCCGACGGCCTCCTGCGCGACTCGCATGCCGGGCGGCGGCGGAACCGGATCGGCCTCAAGGGTCAGCAGGCCGGCGTCGTCGGTGGGCAGGGCGGCCAGCGCGGCCAGGCTTGCGGGCGAGGCGTCGATGGCCCCGGCCAGCGGCCCGTACCGTGGCGCGAACCGGCGGGCCAAACCCTCGCCGAGCGAGAACGGCGCCCTGTGGGTGATCAGGG